>DFZG01000046.1:0-8623 GCA_002382075.1 Candidatus Shapirobacteria bacterium UBA4062 | reverse complement strand
CTCATTTAAATCGACATCAATCGATACTATGTTTGGCACTACATAATTTCTTTTCAAAAAATATTTCGCCGTCTCTGCTTGTCTGTCTATTAAAAATTTATCCAGTTTACTAGCCCCAAATTTAATATTAAAAATTAATTTAACATCCAACGCCGCCATTACATGGTCAAAATGCCCATGGGTCACCAACACCATAATCGGCTCTAATCCCAACCTATTAACCTCTTCGACAATAAATTCTGAATCATCTCCCGGGTCAATAATAAACGCCTTTTTTTCAGGTTCCTCCCATACCAAATAACAGTTTGCCGCCATTTCCCCCAAAACTAAAGTTTTATATTTCAGCATTTACCATTATAATAGACTATATGAAAACAAAGTGGCTATTTTTAATTCCAGTTATTGCTCTATCCTCTTTTCTTTTTTCCGCTTGCACCAAACAAGCCGATGTTAACAACGAAGACGAATTAGGCTTTAGTAATGAAGAAGAAATCACCGAGGACGTTTTCTCGTACAACGATTCCTTGGCCAACGCCAAAATTAACATTACCCAAACCTACAACTTAAATCAGGAATTTAAAGTAAAGTTTCTAACCCAAGAACCAAAAGGCGAAGGTCATGCCGAATTTAAAGCTAAATCCATCAAAGAAGTCTCCTCCGTCGACGAGCGTTCTCCTGCCGAAGGCAAAAAACTAGTCTTAGTTGAAATTGCCATTCGTGGCAATCCCCAAAATAAGGGTCAACCCAGTACTTTTAATCAAATCGGCGACAACCCTTCACCTCAATTCGTTCTCTACGACGAATCCAAAAACCAATCTATTGTTGAAGAAACTTATTACTCAGACGCCTACACCAATTCCAAAAATCTGTTTGAACTTAGCAAAATTACTCTTGATCAGGATAGCTGGGTAAACACCGCCATTGTTTTTGAAGTCGATAAAGATTTACCACTTAAATTAGCCCTTCGATTCACCAATTTGAATGGGGAAGCAGAGTTCTATGCCATCAAATAATCCCCAAAAACGTCTTTTTGTTGGCTCCCTCCCTTTTCGGTTTCCCTCAGCCAAATTAGTATCTATGTTTTCTCCATTTGGCAAAATTGTCGATTGGCAAATTGTTTATGACAAATGGGGTAAAAGCCGGGGCATGGCCTATGTCGAGTTTGATAGTCTGGAATCTGCCATAGAAGCCAAAACTAAATTACATCGCTCGCCTGTCGAAGATCGAACCATCATCGTCGACTATGCCCAACCCGATCCTCTAACTACGCCTGAAGGCCAACAACGTCACCAAGAGGCCATAAACCGCCGGCTATCAGGTCAATCCCCTCCAAGCTACAATCCCACCCATCCTCGTCGTGAGTCCTCTCGACCCTCATCTCCATCCGGTTCAATAATTAGAACAAAAGATAAAAATGTAAAAGTCATCGTTATTCCAATTTCAGACGAGGGTTTTAGTCATCCAAAATACAAATCAAAATATGCCGGCAAAAAAGGGCATATTAGACAGTCCGTTTTTAAACAACGCTATTTTGGTTCAAGTCAGGGTAAAAAATTTGCCACCAAAACCCGTTCCAAAAGCTCGAAATCATGATCCGTAATTTGCTTCAAAGAAAAAATATAATCGGTCTCTCGCCTATGGACGGCATTACTGATGTTGTTTTTCGCCAAGTTCTCTCTACTATTGCCCCTCCGGATATCTATTTTACTGAGTTTGTCTCAGCCGAAGGCATTTCCCGTGGAGGTGTCAGATTATATGATCAGTTATTGTATCGCTCAAACCAGCGACCCATCGTCGGTCAAATTTTCGGCAAAGACCCTGAGTCTTTTTATAAATCAGCCATAATTTTGTGCCATTTGGGTTTTGATGGAATCGATCTTAATATGGGTTGTCCTGCCAAAACTGTTACTCAACATGGTTCCGGCGCCGCCCTAATCGAAAAACCCGCTCTGGCCTCAAATCTCATTAAATCTGCTCAAAAAGGCATTAAGGACTATTTTTCTTCAAAAGTTTCTATTACCGATTTAGGTCTCAAAAATGCATCGCTAGCAATTATAAATCGCAATTTATTGTATTCAGAATATTTACCTCAAAAAAAATCCCCACCCACCTTTTCTGTCAAAACCCGCTTGGGTATAAATGAAGATGTTAGTCAGCAATGGATTCCCTTTCTTCTATCCCATAAACTTGATTTTTTAACTCTTCACGGCCGCACCCTAAAACAGGGTTATTCTGGGTCTGCCGACTGGGAGGCAATTTACCAAGCCTCTGTTTTAGCCAAATCTCAACATACCCCCTTTTTGGGTAACGGTGATATTTCTTCTTTATCTCAAGCCCAGCAATTTATAAAAGATTATGACCTAAACGGTGTTTTAATCGGCCGCTCATCTATGGGTAACCCTTGGATATTTTCCGATATTATTCCTACTTTACCCCAAAAATTTTCAGCTATGTTACTTCACGCTCAAATTTTTGAAAAAACTTTTCCTCACCGTCGATTTGATCCTCTCCGCAAGCATTTTTTACTCTATACCTCCGGTCATCCTCGGGCCAAACAACTCCGTCAAAAAATTGTCAGACTTAACTCGCTTAAAGAACTTTTAGACCTTGAAGCCGACTATCTTAATTGCTAAAGTGTAAAGGATGACCAATACAAAAACTCAACCCAACCAAGGAAGCGACATTATTAATGTCGAAAATTTAATCAATTCCTACAATCTTAAACTGGATTCGCTCACCCGTGATCTTCAGGAGCAAAAAAGCATGCTCCAGTCGATTCTTGACAATGATACTGAGTATAGTCAAATAGCCCAAGAAACTGATAAGATTTCCAAAACCAAATCAATTGCTCGTCAAAAAGCCTTAAAACAATCAAATGCTGTCTCGATAATCGACAAAACCAAAGAAATAAAAAACGAACTTCGGGAAGTAAAAATTGCCATGTCCGATTATCTGACGCAATACATTACTCTTTCCGGTTCCCGCCAAATCGAAGCCCCTGATGGTACCCTGATGGACATTATTTATTCCGCCCGCTTAATTAAAAAAAGAACATAGTCTTGTAAACAACTACATATGTAGTATAATTTCAAAAGATTAAAATTTTAACAAAAATAATTATGGCAAATTCAATCAAGACAGCTGATTTTCAAAAAGAAGTTCTCGACAATTCCGGTCAAGTTCTAGTCGATTTTTGGGCCCCTTGGTGTGGTCCTTGTCAAATGCTTGGTCCCATCATTGAAGAAGTGGGTAAAGAATTATCCGACAAAGTAAAAGTTCTCAAATTAAACGTCGACGAAGAACCTCAAATTGCTTCAAAATATGGCATTAGTGCCATTCCGACCGTCATTCTTTTCAATAAGGGACAAGTCAAACAAGTTTTTGTCGGTTTTCGACAAAAACAGGAATATCTTGATGCAGTAAACCAATAATCTGGCCTATTTTGTGCTAGAATCTATTGATGCTAATCGACGAAGTCTCCATCACTATTAAAGCCGGAAATGGTGGAAATGGTCTAGTCCATTTTTATCGTGATCGTTGGCGACCAAAAGGTGGTCCGGATGGTGGCGATGGTGGCGATGGTGGTTCCGTCTACTTTAAGGCAGTTTCCGATATCAGTAAACTCTCACAGTTTCGATTTCAAAAAAGGTTTGAAGCTGAAAATGGCGACCACGGTGGTAAAAACCAAAGAACCGGTCATGGTGGCAAAGACCTTGTGGTTGAGGTTCCAGTTGGTACTCTGGTAACTTACGACAATGGTACTCAAATAGAATTTACTAAAGTCGGCCAAACTGAACTTATGGCCAAAGGCGGTAAAGGTGGTCGGGGAAATTATTTTTTCCGATCCGCTACCAATCAAACTCCTCAGGAAGCCGAAACCGGCCGACAAACTTTAGCCAAATCTCTTCATCTTCAGCTAAAACTAATCGCCGATGTTGGCCTAATTGGTCTTCCCAACGCCGGTAAAACCTCGCTATTAAACGAATTATCCAATGCTGATGCCAAAGTTGGTAGCTATGCATTTACCACCCTTGAACCCAATTTAGGTGTTACCAAGGGCGGATTAATTATTGCCGATATCCCCGGACTAATTGAAGGTGCTTCTCAGGGGAAAGGTCTTGGTTTTAAGTTTTTGAAACACATCGAGAGGACTCGCTTGATTATTCACTGCCTCTCTTCTGAATCCCAAAATCCTCAAAAAGATATTGAAATTATTCGCCAAGAACTATCTAGTTTTAGTTCGAACCTTACCAATAAAAAAGAATTATTAGTCATCACTAAAGTCGACCTAGTTTCGCCCGATAAGCTTACCAAAATAAAAAAAGAAACTCAGGCTGTTTCGTCTACCTCCGTACTAAATACAGACTCCATCAAAAAACTATCCGACCTGATTACCAAAACTAATACCTAGTTTAAGCTAAGGATTTTTTGATTTTCTCCCAATCCTTTTTCAACATCTGAGCCATTTTTTTGACTCCGTCCTTGGTCTGTGATAAATCATCTTTGAACTCAGTTATCACGTCATCGACAATCATCGAATAGCTTTCTTTATCAATTTTTTTTCCGGCAGTTTTTGCAGCGGCAATTTTATCCACTACTGCTTTTTTAATTTTTTCAAATTTAGCTACTGCCTCAGCAGTCGCATTTCCAAATATTTCTTCGACTTTAGATTTTGTTTCCACAGTCCCGGTCTTTATATCGGTCTGAATTTTTTTTGCCAAATTTACGATATCAGCCCGAGTTTCTTTACCTGATTTTGGGGCCAACAATAAACCACTAATGGCTCCGGTAACGGCTCCAACAATACCGGCTAAAACAAATTTTCCACCTTTATTTTTCATTTTTTTCTCCTATTGTTTATAACAAATATCTACTTTTAATATAGCTCAAAACAAGAACAATGTCTACTTTTATTTTTTAATTTCTACTTTAAGCAATTTTTTTGCTACCAAAAAAACTATCAAAGCTACAATTATAAAGTCTATCAAGCTTGATAAAAGCAAACCAACTTTAAACTCTGATCCGGCAATACTAAAAGCAATGTCTCTCCAAGCACCCGAAGGTGTAAATATTCCGACCAATGGCATAATAATATTATTAGCCAAAGAACTAACCAGTTCTTTTACCGCATTACCAATAACCACACCTACCGCTAGCTGTATAACACTATAATCCTTTAAAAAATCTAAAAATTCATTTTTTACGGCTACTTTTTTCATTATTATTATTTAATTAATAATTTCTCTTTCAGGCCAATGCCGGTCAACTTCAACGTTGAGCTGCAAAAACACCTTTTTGCTTGACATTAACTCCAATTCTTTACGTGTATTATACCCAATTTCCTTTATTTTTTTACCATCTTTTCCAATTATCATTTTTTTATACCTTTCAGCACTGGTCAAAATTCTTGCCTCAACAATCAACATTCCTTTTTTCTCGTATACCTTATCTACTTCCACCGTTACTGAATACGGCACTTCTTTTCGCAAATACAAATAAGCTTTTTCCCTAATTAATTCAGCGATGTATTCTTTGCTCGACATTCCAATTTGAAATACTTTATCCAATTTAATTAATTCTCCATCTTCACCCAAAGTGTCTTTCTCAACTTCTGGCAACAAATCAAATATAACTCCAATCAATTGTTTTACATTTTTTTCCTTTAGCGCACTAGTTGTCACTACTTTATCAAACTCTTCTTCTAAATAATTATAATCAGGTAAAAAATCCCTCTTATCTAACGCCAAATCCATTTTATTATACACCAAAACTTTTTTGGCTCTCGACTTGCGAATTATCCCAATTACTTTGTTTTCTTCCTCCGACTTAGGCCTTGAAATATCTACCACCATCACTATTACATCGGCTCTACTACTTTCTTTTGGAGATTCTAAGTTAATTCTTTTACCTACCAAGTCATCTACTTTTGCCATCATTCCCGGCGTATCCGAAAAAATAATTTTACCTCTACTATCCGACAAAACCACTCGGTTATTTTTTCTGGTAGTTTGGGGTAGGGGAGAAGTGATGGCTACTTTCTGTTCCATCATTGCATTTAATAAAGTTGATTTACCCGTGTTAGGCCTGCCAACCAACACCACCCGTCCAAATTTTATTTTGTCATTATTATCATTATCCATTAATCTATATTTTATCAGTCTTTACCCGCTTTTATAATTTAAAATATCTGTCATAATAATTTCTCTATTATTGACACTTAGCAAACTAAGTGATAGACTGCTAATATGACAGATAAGCCTAAAAAAACTCAGTCAAAAAACTCCCCTGCTCCTATCAAAAAAGTTCTCCCTTTTATTCCCTTACGTAATTTGACCTTATTTCCATCAGTCGAGACATCGCTCTTCTTTGGTCGTAAAGAAACCATGAAATCGCTTCTTCACGCCTTCGACAACACTAATAAACTTGTAATAATCGCCACCCAACGAAAGGCCAATACCGAAAAACCCTTATTGTCCGACATTTATACTGTTGGAGTCATTGCCCGGATTGAGCACATTCTTCAAACTGACGGTAATCTTCATGCCATTGTCAAAGGTTTATCCCGGGTTAATATTGTCGATATGGTTCAAACGGAACCCTATCCGTCGGTCGAATATGTTGACTTACCCTTTATAACCGAATCAGCCACCGACATTCAACAATCAGCCGAGGCCCTACTTAGTCAACTTAAAAAGGCGTTTGCCATGGGTCGACAATTTGATCTTCCTGCCATGATGCAGCTAAGTACCGGTATTAGTAGCAGTGACCTAGCTGATCAAGTTTCTTTTTCGGTCGAAGCTAAAATTCCCGAAAAACAAGCTTTACTCGAAACACTTTTAGTTAGTCAAAGACTAAAAACAGCCACCGAATATTTACTTCGAGAAATGAAAGTGGCTCAACTTGAAAGATCAATCGAAGAAAAAACCCAGGAAAAATTCAATGTCAGTATGAAGCGAAATGTTTTGGAAGAAAGAAAAAGACAAATCGATAAAGAACTCAAAAGACTTGGAAAAAATGAGGCCGGGGAAAACTCAGATCTAGCCACCAAAATCCGAAAAAAAGATATACCCAAATCTATCAAAAGAAAGTTGATTAAAGAACTAAATCGTCTCAATGACATGGGTTCCATGTCTCCGGAATCCGGCTATATTCGAACTTACTTGGACACAGTTTTAGAATTACCTTGGGGTAAATATTCAAAATCAGATCTGAATATCAAAAAAGCCAATAAAATACTTGAACAGGATCATTATGGCCTAAAAGAAGTTAAAGATAGAATTTTGGAAAATTTAGCGGTCGCTAAATTAAAATCCAAATCCAAAAGCAAACAACCAGATCTTAGTACCGCTAATATTCTTTGTTTTGTCGGTCCTCCTGGTGTCGGTAAAACCTCTCTTGGTCGCTCAATTGCCAAATCTATGGGTCGGGAATTTGTCAGGGCCTCACTTGGAGGTATCCGTGATGAAGCCGAAATCCGTGGTCACCGTCGCACCTATGTCGGCGCTATGCCCGGACGGATTGTTAAAGGTCTCAAAGATGCCAAATCCATGAATCCTGTGTTTATGCTCGATGAGGTCGATAAAATCGGTGCCGACTATCGTGGTGACCCATCTGCCGCTCTTTTGGAAACGTTAGATCCAGAGCAAAACACCGATTTTAACGACCATTACTTAGACTTTCCTCTGGATCTATCAAAAGTATTTTTTATTCTTACTGCCAACAATATCAACACTATTCCCACTCCACTCCAGGACAGGTTAGAAATAATTCGTTTTTCCGGCTACACCCAGGAAGAAAAATTTCATATCGCCCGTAAATATTTAATTACCAAACAACTTAAAGCCAACGGCTTAGAAAATAAACACCTAATCCCCATCACCGACGATACCATTCGCTATTTAGTTGATAAATATACCCGGGAAGCCGGTGTCCGAAATTTGGAAAGAGTCTTTGCCTCGCTTTTCCGTAAAGCCGCCAAAAGCCTACTCACTTCTTCCAAAAAGAAAATCGATTTAAACAGTCAAAAAACCATCAAAAAGTTTCTAGGTCCTGAAAAATTTACATCACAACTTAAGGGTAAAAAAGACCAAGTTGGCGTATCTACCGGTCTGGCTTGGACTAGTGTTGGTGGTGATATTCTTTTTGTTGAAGTAAATATTATGCCCGGAAAAGGCCAATTAATTTTAACCGGTAAGCTTGGTTCGGTAATGAAAGAATCCTGCCGGGCGGCTCTTTCTTTTGTCCGTAGTCAATCCAAAGAGTGGGGGATTAAACAAAATTTTCATAAAATTGATATTCACATCCATGTTCCTGAAGGAGCCACTCCCAAAGACGGTCCTTCCGCCGGCGGTGCAATTACCACTGCTCTGGTCTCGGCTCTAACCAACAAAGCGGTTCCTCGTGACATTGGTATGACTGGCGAAATTACCCTTCGGGGAAATATTTTAGAAATCGGCGGGTTAAAAGAAAAAACCATCGCCGCTCATCGGGCTGGTCTTAAAACTATATTCATCCCTGCTGATAACAAAAAATCACTAGTCGAAATCCCTTCAGAAGTTAAAAAAGATCTAAAATTCATTCCCGTTAGCCACTATTCCGAGATTTTCAAGCGCATTTTCAAATA
>DFZG01000049.1 GCA_002382075.1 Candidatus Shapirobacteria bacterium UBA4062 | reverse complement strand
AAACCAACTCCGCAGTCAACAATAATTAACTGACTCTTGGAAAAATCACCACCCGGGGCATATTCGTAAACGAACATGTTTTGGGTAACATCGCCAAAACCGCCCAAAGAGGCAATTCTAACGGCGTCACGGGAAGAGGCACTAAATTGCCTGACTTGCGGTTGATGACTAACAAAACTCTGTTGGGGTCGAGTTTGAGACCTGTTTTGATTGAAATTTGTATTTTTCATAATTTTTTAAATATTTTTTAAGAATTTGCCAATAGATTGGAAATCATCTTCAAGAGATTTGAGCATGGCGCCGTTTCTTAGACCGGCGGAGGGGTGATAAACAGGTATAAGAGTCAAATCAATCCCCTGCCATTCGATTTGACGAATTTTACCTCTGGCACGGGAAATCAATTCATCGGGCAAAAAGTAATTTAGAGCAAAACGCCCTAGTGTAATAACAATTTTAGGTTTAATAATTTTTAACTGAGCTTTTAAATAAGGAACGCAGACTTTTATTTCGTCAAGAGTTGGATCCCGGTTTTCTGGCGGACGGTGTTTTAAGATGTTACAAATGAAAACGTCGCGACGAGGGATGTTTATCGTATTCAGAAGCTTGTCTAGAAGTTTACCAGAGTTGCCTACAAATGGCAAACCCTGCTCGTCTTCATGAGCTCCGGGAGCTTCGCCAATAAAGACTATTTTGGCATCTGGATTACCATCCCCGGGGACCGGATTAAGAGCAGTTTGGTAAAGAGAACATTTTTGGCAATCTTTAATAAGATTGGCAATATATTGTAATTGTTGTTGTTTGGTGGCGGGCATTTTTTTAGTAGGCGACTCCCTGAAAGTCGGGACAGTTGGCCTCAACCCAGTCGAGGTATTCCGGTTGGCACTGCGGCCTGGCAGGACCAGGGCCGGGCATGCAATCAATCCATTCTGAGGTCGGGCATTGATAATTAAAATCCGGATTTTTGGGAGGCTTAACTACCGGAGAATGAATGATAGATTCTGGTTGAAAAACTAATTTTAATGGAAAATAAGGTGAAAGAGTAAATAGTAGAATGGCAAATGCAAAACAAAAGACAAAAATTGAAAAAAAAGGGATGTCGTAAATATCTTTAGCAACTGAATTTTTTTTGGGGGTTTTTACCATTGGGGAATGTAGTTTTTAATATTAGATTCGTCGACAATAACTTGCTTGGTTTTTCCGGAAAATATTTCCATAGCGGCTTTACGACAAAGATTGTCGATATTTCGACTAAGGGTCCGGACTCCGGCATCAAAACCTAAAGGACGAACAATATTTAGCCAGACAGTATCAGCAATTTTGATGTCAGATGAGGTGAGGCCATTTTCGGATAAAGATTTGGGAAAGAGATACTTTCGTCCAATAGTAATTTTTTCTTCGTCGGTATAGGAAGGCATTTGAATGACTTCAAGACGATCCATGACAGCAGTAGCAATTCGGGAGGTATTGTTGCAGGTAGCCACAAAAAGACATTGAGATAGATCGAAAGGATAATCAAGGTAATGATCGACGAAATGAGAGTTTTGTTCAGGGTCGAGAAGTTCAACTAATACACCCATAATAGTGTTGAGGGCGTCGTCGGCAACCCGGTCGATTTCGTCTAAAAGAATCACCGGATTATTACTCTTAACTTGAGCTAAATTTTTGATAATGGCACCCGGTTCGGCTTCGGGATAAAGTCGAGAACGGCCACGAAGATAAAGAGGATCACCCAGACCACCAAAAGGAACACGAATAAGTTGTCGACCAAAAACTTGGGCGATAGATTTGGCCATGGTAGTTTTGCCGGTACCAACCAAACCGACAAACAAAAGGATCGGGGCCCGAATTTTTTTATCAGGAGTCCGTTGCTTTTGAAGGGCCAGAACAGATACATATTCTAAAATTCTTTCTTTGACAGCATCGAGGCCGTAGTGACCTTCGTCAAGTTTTTCTTTAGCAAAGGAAAGGTCAAGGATATCCTGGCTTTGAGTATTCCAGGGTAAAGAGATGAGCCAATCGAGATATTTTGAATCTGATTGATAAAATTGCCAAAAAGTTGACTCGGAACGGGAATTTATTTCGAGTTGGGCAAAAATTTCTTCAAGTTTATCTTGAAGACTCGAAGGAAACTTAATATCCTTAATTTTTCCCCGAAGTTTAGCAATGGCGTCTTGAGTCGTCAGTTTTGGTTCCACAATAAAAGTATACAGGAAAATCGAAATGACCTGTTTATCAAAAAATTATCTTCTGGGACGCTGGCGGTCGTTGCCAAATGAGGCGCGTGATCTACCAGTAGGAGCACCAAAGTTACGGAAAGGGCGTTGCTGCTCTTGAGGACGGAACCCCTCCTCCGCTGAAGCTCCGGCGGGTAAACCGGGATGAGCTGCTTTGAATTCGGGGGCAGCCAATTTTATCTGATGATTATCGTTGAAACCAGAAATTCTGATTTTTATTTTATCGCCGATTTTGATGATA
Source organism: Candidatus Shapirobacteria bacterium UBA4062 (assembly GCA_002382075.1). Lineage (GTDB taxonomy): Bacteria > Patescibacteriota > Microgenomatia > UBA12405 > UBA12405 > UBA5615. The sequence goes on along the minus strand of DFZG01000049.1, from coordinate 1,271 downwards.
GAGCTGGGATCGGATAAGAAGCCACCACTCATTTCGGAGACATGAAGCAGAGCTTCGCGTCCAGGAAGGAATTCGACAAAAGCACCGTAGTTTTCGACACGGGTGACAACACCGTCGTATTCTTCACCAATTTCAACTTCTTTGATCATTGACTCAATTTCATAGACAGCAGCGTCGATATTTGATTGATCGATAGCAGAAATTGAAGCTTTACCGTCATCATCAATATCTATTTGAACGCCATATTTGGTCATAAGAGCTTTGATAGTTTTACCGCCAGAACCGATGACTTCACCGATTTTGTCTTCGGGAAGAGTAACCAGTTTTATTTTGGGAGCATAAACTGAAAGTTGAGGTCTATGAGTAGCTAAAACGGAATCCATTTGAGATAAAATGGCTAATCTGGCTTTGGTGGAAACAACAAAAGTTTCCTCAATCATTTTTAAAGTTAGACCTTCGCGTTTGATATCAAGTTGAATAGCAGTAATGCCATCTTTAGTACCGGTAATTTTGAAATCCATGTCGCCGTTGTGATCTTCGATACCGGCAATGTCGGTAAGGAGGACATATTTGTCGTCTGATTCGGACATCATGCCCACGGAAATTCCAGCAACTTTATCTTTTAGAGGCACACCGGCATCTAATAAACTCATAGTGGAACCACAAGTAGAAGCCATAGATGAAGAACCGTTTTGAGAGAGAACTTCTGAATTTAGAGCGATAGTATAGGGAAATTCCTCTTCAGAGGGAATAACGGGCATAAGGGCTTTTTCAGCCAGAGCACCGTGACCGACTTCCCGACGTCCAGGTCGACCAAATCGACCGGTTTGACCGGTAGAAAAAGGAGGAGCGGAATAATAATGAATGTAGCGCTTGGTTGTTTCGGCGGTAGAATCCTGAAGATATTGCTTTTCAGCCAAAGAAGCGAGAGTAGTAATGGTTAAAGCCTGAGTTAAACCTCGTTGAAAAAGGGCGGAACCGTGGGTACAAGGTAGAAATCCTGGTTGAATTTCGATAGGACGAATCTCGTCGGGAGCTCTTTTATCGTAACGGTTTCCGGCTAAAGTATTGGCCTGGATATCTTTTTTGATAACTTCATTGAATGCGGCAATAATTAGACTAGGGGTTAATTCTTCAGATTCGATTTGGGGTTTATAGATCTCTAATAGTTTTTCGATCATTAACTCTTCGGCTTTCATGTGAGTGCCGTCGGCACCGTTTTTGAAAAAGTCAGCGATATCGGTTTTGAGATGATTGGCAACTTCAGAAAT
>DFZG01000064.1 GCA_002382075.1 Candidatus Shapirobacteria bacterium UBA4062 | reverse complement strand
AAAAATGGCTCTCTCTTTCTCCTCCTTTTACTCTAAAATCCAATCCCACCATCAATAAAAATATATATTCTCTCATAAAAAATCTGCCGTTTTCTCTAACTTTATCTCAAAAAAAAGCCTGGTCAGAAATCAAAACCGACCTTCTTTCCGCCTCCAAAATTCAAAACCGCCTGCTTCAAGGTGACGTTGGTTCTGGTAAGACAATTTTGGCCATTTTAGCTGCCTACTTTACCCACCTTAATCAAAAAAGCAGTCTAATCTTAGCTCCCACCGAAATCTTGGCCCAACAACATTATTTAACTTTCAAAAAATTTCTACCACCATCTACCCCCCTCCATCTACTCACTGCCAATTCCCAACCCGATTTTTCCCAAATTAAACCTTCCTCAATTATCATTGCTACTCACGCTGCTATTTTTCAAAAAAAATTTTTACCTTACCCAATCACTTTCTTGGTTATCGACGAACAACACAAATTTGGTGTTAAACAACGCAATTTTCTCTCAGAATCTCAGCCCCACACTCTCACCATGACCGCCACCCCCATCCCTCGAACCGTCAATTTAACCTTTTTGGGCAATTTAGACCTTTCCTATTTAGACACCGCTCCCAAAAACCGTCTTCCCATAAAAACTTTTGTCGTTCCTCCTCAAAAACAATCCGCCTGCTACCAATGGATCAAAGATCAAATAAATACCCACCAATCCCAAGTTTTCATTGTCTGCCCGCTTATCGAAGAATCCGAAACCCTCTTAGACGTCAAATCTGTCAAAAAAGAGTTTGAACATCTTAAAACAATATTTTCTGAGTACAAATTAGCCCTAATCCACGGCAAAATAAAATCCAAAGACCGCGAAAAAATCATTGATCGGTTTACCCATCACCTTACCGATATTTTAGTTTCCACTCCTATTATTGAAGTCGGCATCGATATTGCCCAAGCTGCCATTATCATTATTCAATCAGCCGATCGTTTTGGTCTGGCTCAACTACATCAACTCCGAGGAAGGGTCGGTCGAAGAGGTCAACAAGGTTATTGTTATCTATTTTCTGAAAATCAAAATCAAAAAGCTATAAATCGGCTTAACTATCTTCAAACTCATCATTCCGGTCAAAAAATCGCCGAATTTGATTTAAAAACTCGTGGTCCCGGAGAAGTCTTTTCTACTATTCAACATGGTTTCCCTTCCCTCAAACTGGCCTCGCTTTCCGACTCAGAGCTTATCACCACTTCCGCCAAACTCTTATCTCAACTTATTTCAAAATTTCCCCGCCATCTCCAAAATATTTCAAAAAATAATCAACCCGACCCCGACTCCCATCAAGCCTAACCCTTTTCTCATTCTCATCCTTTCTATATTCATTTTTTCTGCTAAAATACATCCATATGACCGCTTTACCTAAACATTGGCCCTCAAGTCGCCGTCAAGGCAAACGCCGAGCTACACTCGTTGCCAAAAAACTTCAAAAACCAATTACTTGCCCCCATTGCCAGCAACCAAAACTGGTTGGTTTCATCTGTCCAAATTGTAAACAGTGAAAAATAAGCTTGATCCACGACATCAAAAAAGAATCAAAACCATGCAATCACTTTTTGCTTGGCAGCTTGGAAACCATCACCCTCGCACCAAAGCCTCGTTAGAAATTATCAAAAACATCGAAACCGTCGACCAAAATATTAGGGAAAACGCCCCAAAATGGCCTCTCAATAAAATCAACCATGTTGATCTGGCTATTTTACGTTTAGCCACTTGGGAACTATTATTTTCCCAATCACTTCCACACAAAGTTGTTGCCGACGAAGCCATCGAAATTGCCAAAGAATACAGTTCCGAAAGTAGCCCCGCTTTTATCAACGGTGTTATTGGCTCAATTATTAAAAAATTACCCACCCAAAATGACTCATCTTGATCTCCAAAAGCATCTCCATCTTAATTTCAAAGATCCCCAAAAACTTCATCAAGCCCTAATTCATCGTTCTTACTTAAACGAAAATCAGCAAGACGATATTTCTTCAAATGAACGCTACGAATTTTTAGGTGACGCCGTTTTGGAAACTTGGGTTTCTGATTACCTTTTTCGTCAATACCCTCAATATCAAGAAGGGGATTTGACCAATCTTCGCGCACTTTCCGTTTGTACTCAAAATTTAGCCCAAGTTGCCAAAGAGATTAAACTTTCCGACTATCTTCTTCTTTCCCGGGGTGAAGAAAAAAATGGTGGTCGTCAAAACCCTTCAATTTTGGCCGATACTTTCGAAAGTGTTATCGGCGCTATTTATCTTGATCGCGGCATGTCTGCCGTTGCCGATTTTTTATCTAAATATCTTACCCCTTCAATTCAAAAAATTTCCCAACTTCAAAATTTAAAAGACCCCAAAAGCACTTTTCAAGAGATTGCTCAAGCCAAAACCGGCACCACCCCTCATTACCAAGTTGTTTCTCAATCTGGCCCCGATCATAAAAAATTATTTGAAGTTGCCGCCTACATTGGCAAAAAGCTTATTGCCACTGGGCAGGGGAATTCCAAACAAAAAGCCGAAGAGGACGCTGCCACCAAAGCCAGCCTCTTATTTAAAGATTAATCATCTATTAATTGAAGATTGTAGATTGAAGATTTTTTTATTTAGGCTTTATTTATTATAATTTTGTATTTTTTAGTATCAATTAAAGATTGAAGATTGAAGTCTGAAGATTTTCGCAATTTTATTTGATATAATCCACAATATGCTAAAAATCAAACTTTATCCAAAAGGTAAAAAACATCAAATTACCTACCGCATCGTCGTTTCCGAAGCCCG
>DFZG01000016.1 GCA_002382075.1 Candidatus Shapirobacteria bacterium UBA4062 | reverse complement strand
ATATTATAGGACTTCCCTACCCTAGTCACCTACCCGTAAATTTTTTAATAAAAATAAATTTGTTTTAAATTTATTATTATTTAGCTTTAAAATCTGCATTTTTATTATTATAAAAATTGACGATTGTAGTTTGAAGATTGAAGATTAATTCTATATCCATCTCGTCAGTATCACTGTTCCCAAAATCACCGCTATCCCAATCCAAATAAAGGTCAACCAAGTTCGTTTAAATAGTCTTTCTCTCAAATCGGCCTGATACAAACCCGAAATTACATATATCATCGCCACCAGATATATAGAACCCCGAAACAATCCCACCGGCCAAAATGAGTATACTAGCGCCAATTGACTCAACAACCACGACGGCACCAATACATAGGCCCACCGGTTCTTTTCCTTACCATCATCCGGCAACTCAATCGCAATCGACCAAAATTGATACCAAAAAATCATCGCCGATAACCCAAATACCACCAACATGTTCATCCAATAAATTAAATTAAAAGAGGATAAACTGCTAAACAAGAAAAAAGCGCTAAACAAGGTAATAATTAAACTCATGGTATACGCCGCCCGATACAAAGGAACAGTTTTAAAACCAATCGCCACCAAAAAAATATTCTCAGTAATAAAGATTAAATAGGCCACCAAAGAAAAAAACAAACTTAATCCTAAATTAAGCCAAAAATTTCCCGCCAGCAATACCGAAAACAATCCAAAACCAATAAAAAACAATATTGGCAATAATACTGTCATTATCCGAGTATTAAAGTTCTTTTCAAAAAATATTCCCAAACCAAACCAAAAAGATATAACTACCAGCACCATTCCTACCAATAAACCATAATATCTGGATTCTATCGGCAAAGATAAAAACATATAAAAACCCAATCCACTTACCAAAGACGAAATAACAAATCTTAATTTTTTATTCTTCATAATCATACCCTCCATACACATTAAACACATCCTCGTTTTCTTCAAGCTCCTCAATCATTTCTGCCAATTTATCCAGCTCCGCCTCCGACTTAATTACAGTTGGATTTAAGCAAACATAAGTTAACCCATAATCAACCACCTCTATTCCTCTATTCTTCATCTGATCCACCACTTCCTGTAGTCCAGATACACTTGTCAAAATTTCTTTTCCCCTACTATCCTCAAGCCCGTGATCCATCAATTCCAGAAGCTCGTCATCAGTCATTTCTCTCCCGACTTCTATTCTCCCCTTCTTTTCAAATTGAAACATCACTGAGTTAGTTTCCCCTAAACTTCCGCCATATTTCTTCAAAATCCCTCTAATTTCCGCCACGATTCTGTTTTTGTTATCCGATTCAACTTCAATAATCACTGGCACCCCCGATGCTCCATAACCCTCAAAAATTATCGATACTAAATTTGCCTTTCTTTCTTCAAATCTATTTATCAGTCGATCAATATTTTCCTTTGGCATATTAACTTCCCTCGCCTTCTCAATCGTCTGCTTAAGTTTGTAATTCATTTCCGGATTCGTATTTCCCCCAAATTCACGTATTGCCGTTAAAATATTTTTAGAAGCTCTGGTAAAAACCTCGCTCCTTTTTTTATCAGCAGCTCCTTTACGGTTTTTAATATTGGCCCACTTTGAATGTCCTGACATAATTCTTTACCTGTAACTAGGATAGTTTATCATTTCTGCGTAACCTTGATTCAAATAAATTTCCACTTCCCCCTCAACCACTCTTTCATCAACTTTGTCAACACAACCCAGCCCCCTTTTCAATATTTTAAAACTACTACTACTCAAAAATACCTCATCTTTATATCTTAGCTCACACACCTCCTTGCCCTCCTGTTCACCGCTATCTACCAACACTACCGCCATCCCCGCCATTTCAAAAATATTTCCCAACATTCCCGCCAAACCAGATTCCTGGCTATTATTGTATACTCCCAACCTCACTCCCTCATCCAAAACCATACTATCCGACATATCTCTTGATAAAACCTCCACCAAATTTTGACTATCTCTCTCCAAATCAGTAATTTCCTCTTCCTTAAGCAAATATTTATCGCTATTTAATTTAAAATTTAACCAATTCCAAATCCCCATCACCTTAATATACTGTTTATCATTTCCGCAGCCACTCTCGTTTAATCTGACATAACTATCCGCCAAAAAACCAAAATTATAAAACCCAATCTCATAAATCTTCTCACTAATTTTTTCCTGATCCAATAATTTTTGTAAACTTCCCACTCGATACCAACCCAAACCACCCGGAATCCACACCTCCACCTCACTTCCAATTTTCATTCTGTTAATCATATTTCGTTCTTTGGACAAAGACACCATTTCCAGACTTTCTCCACCCAAACATATCAACCTCACATCCGCTCCCAATCTCCTATCCGGCCACATTTTTGTAGACAATCCAAAAACGACTCCTAAAAACAAAATTACGCCAACTATCAACCATAATTTTCTACTCATAATTCTTTAATTCTTCTTTTAAGTCATCGGCCAAATCCGATTCAAACTCTACCTGTTTCTTTTTTCCAGGATGCCAAAATGAAATATAAGCCGCCTGCAAAAACGGCCGGTTTATTACCTTTCCCTTCCAGCCACCATACTGTTTATCACCCAAAAGTGGCCATTTTAAATAACTCATATGTACTCTTATTTGATGTGTCCTTCCGGTTAATAAATTAATTGATATTAAACTCATTTTACCTCTCTCACTTTCAAATCTTTTTAATACCTTAAACTCAGTTATCGCCTTTTTACCTTCAAAACTAGCCCCAAATTTTCCAAAAACATGACGCGACCTGCCTATTGGCACCTCCTCTCTCCCCTCTTGGCTGGCCTCTCCACAAACCAAGGCCAAATATCTTTTTGTAACTTTTCTTTCCTTAAACTGCTTTTTTAAATCTGCCAAAACTTCCGCTGTTTTTGCCACCAGCAACAACCCTGAAGTTCCCTTGTCCAGCCGATGAACTATTCCACTTCTTTTGATTTTTATTTTGTCAGCCAATATTTTTTCAATACTTTCCTTTTCACTCCTCCCCTCATCAGTCACCACTATCCCCGCTTGCTTATCAAGCACTATCAACCACTCGTCTTCATAGACTATTTTGAACTTTTCCGCCATAACTCTATTATCAATAAAATTCCTCCCAAAACAATTACCCAGTCATAAATGTTGTTAATCCAAACATCCATAAAATTCCAATAATCCCTCACTCCGCCCGACCTTAATCTATCCGCCATATTTCCCATCGCTCCCAAAATCATCAATCTTGCTCCCCAATATTTTCCCCATTTTACCGCCAAATATAATCCAAAAATTATACCCAACAACCATCCCCAAATACCCAATTCGACCCCAAAACTTATCCCCGTATTTTTGGAAACCTCAGAAATCCGACTCATCCACTCATGAAAATACCTTAAACCAAGATAAGTTCCCAAGACTACAAACACTTCCCCAAAATACTTATTTTTCAGATTCTTTCTTACATTTAACACAAACTGTTGTTTCTGGTTTTATCGCCAATCTTTCGGTATCAATCATTTCCCCACACTCTTCACATATCCCATACTTACCAATTTTTATTCTTGCCAAAGCTTTCCTGATCTGAATAATTTGCCGATCGACAAACCTCGACTTAATCTGAGCATCAAAATGGCCCAACTGCTCGTCTAAGTCCTCTTCCACTGAATTATTTAAACTCCGGCTTTCGTCCGAAAACGGATCCGCTTGATTAATCTTCTTTTTGGTAACCTTCATTTTAACCATCTCATCCTCCAAAAAATCTTTTATCGGCATTATCAAATTCATCGGAAACTTTATCACTTCATTTTTTTTACTCATTTGTTTTCCTCCTCAAAATTTTAAAATCCGTCAAAACTTCTCCTAAGATAAACAATCCCACCACAGAAATCAAGCTCAAAAACATGGCTAAAATCCGCCACAACCAATCAATTCCAGCCCAAAAACTCCAAGCTATCATCAAACCAAACCCACTAGCATTCACAAACCAAAACAAAAAGCCTTTCTTCCCGCTTTTATACCATTCAAATGACCGATATTTTCGCCTCATCCACCACCCTAAAATCATCGTTAATACTAAAAACGGAGCCACTTTTGCCACTTCAAAATCAAAACCACTTCTAATGTATTCATCTATCCAAAAAAAGGTAAACAAAAATAAAATTGGTGTCACCATATCCTCTAGCACTGTCATCGTCTTCCATTTCTTAACTCTTAAAAACCACCAAACCCCTCCCAACATCGACAAATAACCCACTAAGTAGTTAAATCCCGGATTTTGCCAAAATAATATCCACCTTGATAAATTATCGTTCCACACCCCCCAATTCTCTAATCCAAAAGCCAACCTCCCTCCCACCAAAAAAGCCAAAATTGTCACCCACGACAAACTAACTACCTCATCATCCAAGTAATCTTCTCTTAATTTTCGCCAAAGCAAATACATAAACAATCCTATTCCTAAAACTCGAAATATCGCTAATATCATTACCTATTTTACCAAAAATACTTCCCTTCAGGGTGTGCCGAGGGAGGGAATCGAACCCACATGGTGTTGCCACCACACGATTTTGAGTCGTGCGCGTCTGCCAGTTCCGCCACCCCGGCTAAATCNNCACATCAATCACCCGACTAATATCTAAAAAATTTTTGGCGTTAATCTTTTCATTTCTATAAGCACTAAATAATTTCTGATAACAATCCTGCCTCAAGTCATACTCCCAAATAGTCAATTCGTCTTGATATTTACATCTAATCTTAACTTCTTCCAAAATATTCATTGCTTCTTATTCTCCACCCTAGCTTTAATTTCGACTACTTCCCGTCCCAACAAAATAGGAAAAGATTCATCGTAAGCCTTCGAAAAAGTACTCATATTTATCCTTCCATCAAAAAATGCTTGCTTTACCCTAAAATTAATTCCTTCTCTTAATTCGTCTTCCCACAACTTCATTTCGTCTCTATACTTAATTCTAATTTTTAATTCTTTAAAAATACTCATTTTATTGTGCCTTTTTTTCCATATCAAAGAAACTAATTTGTTTACCATTAAAGTACAAGCTAATTTGACCAATTGGACCATTTCGGTGCTTTTCAATCGCACAAGTCACCACTTCTCTTACATCCTCATCCTCTCTGTACAAAAAACTCACCACGTCCGCATCTTGTTCGATACTTCCCGATTCCCTTAAATCCGACAATTTTGGTCTTCCTCCCCTAGTTTCCATCGCCCGTGACAATTGAGCCAATGCCAACACCGGAATTTTTAATTCCCTGGCCAAATTTTTCAATCCCTGGGAAATTTCCGATACTTCCTGAACCCGATTGTCCCTTGTTTGTCCATGCATTAATTGTAAATAATCGACAATAATTAATTTAATCCCTTTATCCATTTGTAATCTTCTGGCTTTTGTTCTCAACTCCGTCACTGTTAAACCGGGAGTATCATCAATATAAAGCGGCGCTTCTGCTAAAATTCCCATTGCTTCCGACAAAGAATCAAAATCACCACTCGAAAGTTGCCCGGTTTTTAATTTCCAGGCGTCAATCAATCCCTGTCTCACCAGTAACCTATCCACTAATTCCTCTTTACTCATTTCCAGCGAAAATATACATACCGGCAATTTCTCCTCTACCGCAATATGTCTGGCGATATTCAAACAAAAAGCTGTTTTCCCAATTCCCGGTCTGGCTGCTAAAATCAACAAATTGCTGTTTTGCATCCCCGCCAACATGTTATCCAAACCCTTAAACCCCGTTGGCACTCCCCGCAAACCCGTTCCCATTTTTTGTAGTTCGTCCAATCTGTCAAAACTGGCCGTCAATACTTCTTTCAATGAACTAGGGATACTTTTAACGTGTTTTTGAGACAAGGAGAAAATTTCCTGCTCAGCAATATCCAAAAGTTCGGCTGAAGGAATTGATTCATCAAAAGATTTTTCCGTAATTCTGGCTGAAGCCGAAATTAATTCCCTTTTTGCCGACAACGATTTAATTATTTTTCCATAGCTTTCCACATTCGCTGAAGTCGGCACTTCAGTCGCCAGTTTAGCTAAATAAGCCTTACCACCGGTCTTTTTTAAATATTTAAGTTCCTTTAGCTTTTCCGACACCGTCACGATATCAATCGGGCTCCTGTTTTCATATAAAATAATCATCGCTTCAAACACTTTTCCCCGATTCCTATCATAAAAATGTTCCGGCCTCAAAAAATCCGACACTGCCAAAATAGCATCATTGTCAATCAAAATCGAACCCAACACCGACACTTCCGCTTCCTGCGAATGTGGTGGAATTCTGCTTTGATAATCCATAGTTAAACTGTTTTAAGCAAAACCAACTCAGTCCCTTCGGGCAAATCGGCCTTGTCGCATTTAATAAATTCTTTTTCTTCCACATCTTCCCTATCAGCCACATCCAAAAAATTCTTCATTTCTTCACTTTTATTATCTACTCCAAATGGAACTACATAATTCGCCCCCCAACTCTTTGCCCACTCCCAAATTAATTTATGGGATACTTTTTCTTTATTTCCCACCCCCACCAACAATATATCCATCTCCGGAATTTTCTCAACTTTTTTCTCACTTAGTGGTTGACTCAAATTTCCCAGTACTCCCACTTTTATTCCATCCACATTTAACACATAGACCACTTCACCATTCATTCCATTAATTCCCACAATTTCTACTCCTCCGACTTCGTATTCCCCTGCTCCGACAATTACCACTTTATCACTGGTAAAACCCAAAAAATCTTTTTTCTTATCGGTAAAAATTACTACCCTACCGGTAAATTTTTTAAAATCTTTTTCCTGTGGATCAACCACCACCGTCTCATTTTTACTTTTTATAAATAGTGATTCGCCTATTAGTCTCTTGATTTCCATATAGAAACATTTTATCATTCAAAAGTTTATTTTGTGGTATCATTTAGTTCAAATGGTCAAAGAACTCGTCATCGCAATAGTCTTAGGCGCCCTACTCGGGTTCGGAGCTACTGGTACATACTTCGCCCTTTCCCACAAAAACTCAACCCCAGCTACCCAAAAAGAACCATCCTCTGAAATTCAATCAGATCAAACCAACTCATCGGACAATTCAACCACCGAATCTTCTGATATCACCCAAACAGCCGATCAAGTTGTTGTTTCTGCTCCCGAAAACGAAACTTTTGTCAACCAATCTACCGTCACCGTCAAAGGAACTGCTCCTCCAAATAGTTTTATTTTAATCGTTACTCCTATTAACTCATATCAAACTACCGCCACCGAATCGGGTAATTTCGAAACTGATGTTCAGTTGGAAGCCGGTGCCAATTTCATTTCCGTCAACAGTATTGACTCTCAAAACAACCAATCTGAGGCTGTAATTCTAGTTACTTACACTACCGCCCAAATATAGGATAATAATTATATGTCCAAAAAACACCTTATCGCCATCATTGCCCTCTCTCTCCTTTTTTCTCTAACCTCAACTATTTTTGCTCAAGAACCCACTTCAAATCCTTCACTAGAAGATGTTCAAAAAATTAGGCAAGCTGTTCAGGAAAAAGTGGCTGAAAAACTCAAAACTCTTACCACCACCACTTCTAACAAAAAGGCTTTTATCGGTCAAATATCCAAAATCGAAAACCTAAACTTTACTCTTGATTATCAAAATAAAAATTATTTTTTAACCGTCGATCCAGAAACTGTCTATATTAACGAAAAATTAAGTCGATCGAACATTGATCAACTAAAAGTCGGTCAGGAAATTTTAGCCATGGGAATTCTTAACGAATCTCAAACTTTAGATACCAAAAGAATTATCGCTATCGAAATCGAAAGTTTAAAAAATGAAAACAAAGTAATTTCCGGAGTTGTGGTTGATATTTCTCAAACAGCTAATATTTTTTCTCTTTCTCCTTTCACCGACAAAGACTCTCAATACCAAGTAAAATATGATGCCAAAACCCAAGTGTATTCTTACACTAAAAAAGCTATCAAATTTTCTGAACTCAACCCCGGTCAAAGAATTGCCATCGTTGGCTCTCTGGACACCGACAATTCAAAATCAGTCAATTCTATAAAAATATTTCAATTAGATCCACCTCCTTCTCCCACCCCGACTTCTCCCCCCGAGACTCAGGAAAACTAACATTTTCCCTTCATTCTTGATAAAATACCTATGTTAACAACATGGTGGTATTTCAGCCNNCCAGTCTTAACAACATGGTGGTATTAGCTCAATTGGTTAGAGCGCAGCTCTGTGAAAGCTGAGGTTGCCGGTTCAATTCCGGTATACCACCCCAAATGTTAAAATTCTTCTATGAATAACAAAACTCAAACTCTCAAAGGTTTTCGAGATTTTTTACCCCGCGAAAGCAGGGTACGTAACTATGTCAAAAATATACTTACAGATACATTTTTAAGCTTCGGTTTTCAGCCCTTAGAAACCCCAGCTCTAGAGTACAAATCCACCCTTATTGGCAAATCCGGCTCTGAAACCGACAAATTACTTTACTCCTTCACCGATAAAGGTGACCGCCAAATCGGTCTGCGATACGACCTAACTGTTCCCGCCGCCAAGGTATTAACCATTTATCAAAATGAAATCAGCCTACCTTTCAAGCGTTTCCAAATTCAACCTGTTTGGCGCGCCGACAAACCCCAAAAAGGTCGCTATCGTGAATTCGTCCAATCAGACATCGATATTTATGGTTCTTCCTCCCCTCTTGCCGAAGCCGAAATTGTCGCCATTATTTATCAAGCTCTTACCAAATTAAATTTTAAAAAGTTCCAAATTAAGCTAAACAGCCGAATTGTTCTTTCTCAAATTATTGCCCAGTCAGGCGTCAAAATAGACAAAAATACTGTCCTTCAATCTCTCGATAAGTTAGACAAAATAGGTAATAAAGGAGTAAAAGATGAGCTCGTTTCCAAGGGTCTCACTCCAACCCAAATAGACTCCCTTTTTGACTATATCAAAACAGCTCAACCCGACGATTATTTAAAACAAGTATTTGATGCCATATCCTTACTCGGTGTCCCTCAAGATTATTTTTCTTTCTCACCCACACTTGTCCGCGGTCTTGATTATTACACCGGACCCATTTTTGAAACTTTTATAGAGGATTCCAACATTGGCGCCATCGGCGGTGGTGGTCGATACGACGATCTTATCAAAAGTCTCGGTGGTCCTGATGTTCCTGCTGTCGGCTACGCCTTTGGTTTTGAAAGATTAATTGAAGTCATTAACGACCTTGATTTACTTCCAGAGCTTTCTCAATCTCCTACCAAAGTTATGATCGCCAACTTTGATCCCCAAACACTTCCTCAATCCCTTAAACTAGCTTCCCTTCTCCGTCAAAATAATCTAAACACCTTCTTTTACCCCAATCCCGACAAAATTGCCAAGCAATTTAAATACGCTGACTCCCAAAAAATCCCTTTTGTTGTCATCATTGGCTCCGATGAAGCCAAGAATAATCTAGTCACTTTTAAAAATATGCAAACCCGGGAACAAAAAACCGTAACTTCTGAAGAACTTTTGCAAATTTTGTGCTAAAATACTCTACTATGAAACCTGCAATCCATCCAAAATTTAACGACAAATGCCAAGTAAACTGCGCTTGTGGTAACAGTTTTACTACCGGTTCAACCATCGATAAAATCGAAGTTGAAATTTGTTCTGCTTGCCATCCTTTCTTTACCGGTCAACAAAAATTTGTCGACATTAAAGGAAGAATTGACAAATTTAACGAAAAAGTTGCCCAGGGTAAACAATACAAAGCCAAAAAAACCGCCGCCAAAAAAACCAAAACTAAAAAGGTTCTTTAACCATACTTCGTTTCACTTTTTGCCCTATACCCTGCTAATCTAAACTATGCCAACTATAAATCCCAATCATGCCGTTATGGAATTCCGTCCTGGTCCTGGTGGTGAAGAATCTATCATCTGGATGGATGATCTCATGAAAATGTATGTTCGTTATGCCAACAAAGTTAACTGGCGTGTTTCCCAAATTGACGAAAACATCATCAAAATTTCCGGTACCGATGCTTTTAATCAACTAAAATGGGAAACAGGCACCCACCGTGTTCAACGGGTCCCAGTCACCGAAAAACGTGGCCGTTTACAAACTTCCACCGCTGCCATTGTTGTTCTTCCCCAAATCGAAACTTTTGAAATCACCATCAACCCCGACGACTTGGAATTTACCGCCAGTCGGGCCGGTGGTAAGGGTGGTCAAAACGTCAACAAAGTTTCCACTGCTGTTCGCCTTCTTCACAAACCCACTGGACTCAACTTTTCTGTCCGTCAAGAACGCTCTCAACAGCAAAACCGGGAAATTGCCCTAAATTTACTCAAATCAAAACTTTGGCAAATTGAAGAAGAAAAAAAAATTTCTCAAATCGGCACTGCCCGATCCAGTATTGGCCAAGCTCTCCGAGCCGATAAAATCAGAACCTACAATTATCCCCGAAACCAAATCAAAGACCATCGCATCAATAAAGAATTTAACCTTCAAAAAACCCTCGACGGCGATCTTTTCGACCTTTTACTCGAACTTACAGTTCTCGATTCTATTGACTAACCCTCTTTTCCAGCACCACATTCATTTCCAAATCTTTACCATCTCGCCATATTTTTATCTTGACATTATCTCCAATTTTTTTCTTACCAATCAAAGTTGCCAATCCTTCTTCTTTGGAATCATCAACCATCCTTTTTCCATCAATCTCCACCATAATATCCCCAACCTCAATCCCCGCCTTATCTGCCGGACCATCTTTAATAACCTCTGTTACATAGGCCCCAGAGGGTACTTCGTTAAGCAGTGCCGCCTGTCGGGAAATCATTTGGTAAACCACTCCTATGTATGGTCTTTCAAACTCACCTGTATTCCTAAAATTATCAATTGATTCTTTAACTGCATTTATGGGAATGGCAAAGCCAATATTTTGTCCTTGTTGTGACACTGCCACGTTTACTCCGATAACCATTCCTGAAGAATCAAAAAGTGGCCCACCGGAATTACCAGGGTTAATCGCCGCATCCGTCTGAATCACGTTGTCTAACCTCTCGCTCCCCCCCGACGACTGACTCCCCGCCACTATTCCTCTTCCCAATCCCGAAATTACTCCCTTGGTCACCGTAGATCTGAATTCTCCCAAAGCCGTCCCAATCGCAATTACCGTCTGACCAACTTTTAGTTCGTCCGAATTTCCCAAATCCACTGTTGGTAAATTATTTTTATCAACTTTCAAAATCGCCAAATCATTCACCGGATCCCGATAAATATCTACCACCTCCAACATTTC
>DFZG01000044.1 GCA_002382075.1 Candidatus Shapirobacteria bacterium UBA4062 | reverse complement strand
ACTTTCCAATCAGCAATAATTTTGAGTTTTAGTTTGGTGCCCAAAAAATCGGCGGTAAAAGTTTGGCCAATATAGTTGAGGTATCTTTTGTCTTTGGGATTGACGGCAACAGCGGAATCGCCTAATTTGGTCTCGGGACGGGTGGTACTGATGGCAAAAGGAAAGTCGGAGTCGTATTTGAAAGTATAGAGAAGGGATTGTTGGGGTTGATATTCGATTTCGTCGTCGGCGAGGGTGGATTGACAACGGGGACACCAATTAATGATTCTTTCACCACGATAAATTATGCCCTCTTGATACATATCGACAAACATTTTGCGAACGGCTTTGATGCGGGTGTCGTCGAGAGTAAAAGCTTGGCGAGACCAATCGAGAGAAGAACCCATTTTTTTGGTCTGATGAAGAATTTTGTTTTGATTTTCTTTTGCAAATTGCCAAACTTTCTCTAAAAATTTTTCCCGACCCAGATCGTGACGGGTTTTGCCTTCTTGGGAAAGAAGTAATTTTTCAACGGCATTTTGGGTGGCTATAGAAGCATGATCAGTCCCGGGAAGCCAGAGAGTTTTGAAGCCTCTCATCCGATGAAAACGAATCAACAAATCCTGAATGGCAAGCATGGAGGCGTGACCAAGATGAAGAACGTCGGTTACATTGGGAGGTGGGAGAATAATGGTATAAGGATGAGCCTTTGGGGCTAGATTAAGATTGTCGGGGTTAAAAAAACCGGAATCTTCCCAGATTTTATAAAGCTTGTCCTCGTAAAGCCCGGGCTGATAGGTTTTGGCCATGTCTGAATTTTTTTGGGGAAGAATTTTTTTTGGCATTGTTGAATTAGTTGGATTATAGCAGAAAGTATCTGATTGTAATTGACGTTAATTTCCAATAAAATGAGAATTGTGAAATATATCTGGAAATTTATTGGTTTGGTGGCAAAATACCGTCTGAGAACGGCGGTGTTTATGGTGGTAATAATTTTTGGAGTAACTTTGGAAACCAGCCGATCTTATTGGCTAAAAATGATTATTGATTCTTTGGGAAATAATAGACAGGGATTGGAATTGTATTTTGGAATATTTTGTATTTCGATAATCGGAGGAAATTTGATTTCGGCATTGTCGTATCATTTGGCGGATAAAGTATTAATTCCGCTAGCGCGGGAAATTAGGGAAAAAGTATTTCAAAAAATGATGGAGTTGGATTTTGCCTACCATGTGGATAAAAATACTGGTTCATTGATTTCGGCTTTCAGAAGAGGTGATGGAGCGGTGTTTAATATTTTCCATAACGTCTTTAGGGAATTGCTGGCGGTAATGATATCGCTGTCAGTGTCACTATTTTTGTTGTTTTCGGTGTCGCCGATGATGGCATTAATTTTGGTAGGGCTATTTTTGATAAACATGGTAATTATTTGGTGGCTGATAAAAAGAAATTTGGGAACCAGGAGAGATTTTAACAAGGCGGAAGATAGGGTGTCGGGAGTAATTGCCGATTCAATGATAAATTACGAAACGGTAAAATTTTTTGCGGCCGAGAAAAAAGAACGACAAAGATTAGGAACTAGTTTTGACGTGTGGGTGAAAGCATTGTGGAATTTTGGGTTGACTTTCAGAATTATGGATATTACCATCGGGACAGTGTCGGGGGTGGGAATTTTGGCGATTATGTGGCTGGCCTTGTCGGGATCGTTTGGGGTGGGAGATTTGGTGATGGTGACCGGGTTGATTACCGGATTTTACTGGCAATTTTTTAATTTGTTTTTTAGGATAAGAGATATTGCTAAAAGTACAACTGATTTGGAAAAATATCTAGAAATTTTGGACATGGAAACAAGGGTAAAAGATCCGAAAAGACCGGTAAAAATTGAGGGACTTAAGGGAGAAATCGAATTTGATAAAGTGGGCTTTTTGTATCCGAAAAATAAGCAAATGGTACTAAGAGAAGTGAGTTTGAAGATAAAAGACGGGGAAAGTGTGGCCTTTGTGGGTCGATCGGGAGCAGGGAAAACAACTTTGATAAGACTACTGTTACGGTTTTATAACGTTAGTAGTGGGCAAATTAAAATTGACGGGGTGGATATTAAAAAAATGCGAAAAAGTGACTTGCGATCACTAATGGGAGTGGTACCCCAAGAGCCGGTGATGTTTAACAATTCAATTGAGTTTAACTTAACTTACGGCAAAGAAAATGCAAAAAAGGATGAAGTAAGAGAAGTAGCCAGAAAAGCAAATATTTTGGAATTTATTGAAGGGCTGCCGAAAAAATGGAAAACAGAAGTGGGAGAAAGAGGTATTAAACTGTCAGGAGGCCAAAAACAAAGATTGGCAATTGCCAGAGCCCTGTTGGCCGACCCAAAAATTTTAATTTTTGACGAAGCTACCAGTAATTTGGACTCGGAGTCGGAAAAAATGATTCAAAAAGCGTTGTGGGAAGTGGCCAAAAAAAGGACGGTGATAATCATTGCTCATCGTTTTTCGACAATTAGGAACGTCGATAAAATTGTGGTGCTGTCAAACGGCGGGGTGGTGGAAACCGGAAAGCATGAAGAGTTGATAAAAAATGAGGGAATTTATGCCAAACTTTGGACCCTGCAATCGAAGGGAAAATTTACAGATAAAGCAGAAAAATTAATATAGGATAGTTGATAAATTGAGTGTTAGCAGTACTTGACGTGGAGTGCCAAAATAGATAAAATTGAGTAATGAATAATCCACAATTTACACAGCTAGCATCAGAAACTTTGGAGAGGGCAATAGCGATTTCCCGGGAGAAAAATAAGGCGGAATTGGGGGAATGGGAGCTATTGGGAGCAATTTTGTCGATTGAGGGAATTGCCAAGGATTTGGTAAAAGATTTAGATATCGAACAATTTGTTTGGTCACAAATCGAGCAAGGGGCAAAAATGGAAAAAGGTGAACCACTCCCCTCGCCTGTTTTTCAAAAAATTATCAATAAAGCAGTGGTTGAGAGCCAAAAAAATGGGAACAGTTATGTGCCACAGGAGATGTTGCTTTTGGGAATTTTAGAAGAGGGTGAGGAAACCAAAAAACTGATTGAAGAAAAAGGAGAGAGTAATAAAATTAAAGAAGAAATAATTAATTTATCAAAAGGAGGTAAGGTGGAAGGGGAAAACACAGATAAAACTTATAAAGGATTGGAAAAATATACGACTGATTTGACCCAATTGGCCAAAGAGGGAAAGTTGGACCCAGTGATTGGGAGAGAAGAAGAAATCAGGAGAGTAATGCAAGTATTGTCGAGAAGAACTAAAAATAATCCGGTGTTGGTGGGCGATCCGGGGGTGGGAAAGACGGCAATTGCCGAAGGATTGGCAGAAAGAATTGTGTCGGGAGATGTGCCAGAATCATTAAAAGATAAAAAAATCCTGAGTTTGGAAATTTCTAGCTTGCTGGCTGGGGCAAAATATAGAGGAGAATTTGAAGAAAGATTGAAAGCAGTGATTGAGGAAGTGACAAAAAGTGAAGGGAGAGTGATTTTGTTTATTGATGAATTACACACAATTGTGGGAGCCGGAGGAGCAGAAGGATCGGTGGATGCAGGTAACATGCTTAAGCCAGGGTTGGCCAGAGGAACTTTGAGAATGATTGGAGCAACGACAATAAGTGAATACCGAAAATATATTGAAAAAGATGCGGCACTGGAAAGACGATTTCAGCCGATAATGGTGGGAGAGCCGAGTGTGGAAGCGACGATATCGATTTTGAGAGGTTTGAAAGAAAAATATGAAATTCACCACGGAATTAAAATTACGGATCAGGCGTTGGTGGCAGCAGCAAAACTGTCTAATCGATATATTCGAGATAGATTTTTGCCGGATAAAGCAATTGATTTGATAGATGAGGCGGCCTCGGGTTTGCGAATTCAAATGGAAAGTAGTCCGGCAGAGATTGACAATTTGGATAGAAAAATCAGACAGTTGGAAATTGAACAAAAGGCTTTAAAAAAAGAAAAAGGTAAGGAAAATGAGCAAAGGTTGGCAAAAATTGACAAAGAAGTAGCCGAACTAAAGCAAGAGTGGAAAAAACTGAGCAATAATTGGCGAAAACAGAAAGAAATAATGGGAGGAATTCAAAAAAAGAAGGAAGAATTGGATAAATTAAAATATGACCTGGAAACGGCGGAAAGAAATTTAGAGCTGGATAAGGCGGCGGAAATTAAATATGGAGAGATCCCTAAAATTGAAAAAGAATTAAAAGTAGCTGAGGAAGAATGGCAAAAAATTGAGGAAAAGGATAAATTGTTAAAACAAACGGTGGGCGAAGACGAAGTGGCCAGTGTAGTGGCCAAGTGGACAGGAATCCCCTCCGCCAGAATTTTAAAAAGTGAAACAGAAAAATTAAAAAAACTGGAAAATTATTTGAAAGAGAGGGTGGTGGGTCAAGATGAAGCGATTGGGGCAGTGGCAAATGCAGTGAGAAGGTCAAGAATGAGGTTGACTGAAGGTGACAAGCCGGTAGCTAGCTTTTTATTTTTAGGACCAACAGGAGTGGGAAAAACGGAAACGGCCAAGGCTTTGGCGGAGCAATTGTTTAATGATGAAAAAGCGATAATTAGAATTGATCTGAGTGAGTATAGCGAAGCTCATAGTGTAGCCAGATTAATTGGAGCGCCTCCAGGATACGTGGGCTTTGAGGAAGGTGGACAATTAACGGAAGCAGTGAGGAGAAAACCATATAGCGTGGTACTGCTCGATGAAATTGAAAAAGCTAATAGCCAGATTTTTAACGTATTTTTACAGTTATTTGATGAAGGGAGATTGACCGATGGTAAGGGAAGAACAGTTGATTTTAGTAACTGTGTGATAATAATGACTTCGAATATAGGGGCAGAAATTATAATGGAGGGAAGTGAGAGTAATAAAAAAGAGTCAGAGGTTAATGATGAAGTGTTGGATTTGGTAAGACATAATTTTAAGCCGGAATTTTTGAATAGAATTGATCAGATAATTGTATTTAAAAAGCTGGGGAAAAAAGAAGTTGAAGAAATCGTGGGAATTCAAATCGAAGGATTAAAAAATAACTTAAAGGATCAGGGAGTGGTAATTTCGGTGACGGATAAGGCAAGAAACTTATTGGCCCAAAAAGGCTTTGATCCGATTTTTGGAGCCAGACCATTGAGAAGAATTATTCAAAACGAACTTTTGAACCAAGTGGCGATGCTACTTTTAGACAAAGAAGAAAATGAGGTGGTAGGAATGGTGGTGGATGAAGAGCGGGGAAAGTTGGCGGTAAGATTGATGGATTAAGGTGGTAAAATTACCGATAGGTTCCTGTAGTTTAATGGATAGAACACTGGCCTCCGAAGCCGGTGATATGGGTTCAACTCCCATCGGGAACACAAAATTGGAGGAGGTCCAAGATGAGGTTATAATAGGCAATGGTAGAAAAGATAAAAGACAACTTGTTTTATGATGAAAGATCGGCGGGGGGAATAGTTTTTCGGGAAGAAAATAATGGAGTAAAGTGGCTACTGATCAAGGCTTTGAAAAGATTTTCAAAAGAAAGAAAAGCAGTGTGGAAATTTCCCAAAGGACATTTGCAACGAGATGAATTTTTGAAAGAAGCGGCGATAAGAGAAGTAGAAGAAGAAGGAAGGGTAAAGGCGGAAGTGGTGACTAAATTGGGTTCGAATAACTATATAATTTGGGATAAGATAGGCAGAAAAAAAATAGTGAAGAAAGTGACTTTCTTTTTGATGAAGTTTTTGGAGGAAAGTAAGTTGAAATATTTTGACAAAGAAATGGTGGTGGATCGGGAATGGTTTGAATATGAGGAAGCGCTGGAAAAACTGGATTATGATTCGGAAAAGATTTTGCTAAAAAAGGCGAAGCAGAGACTAAAATATAAAAAATAAGGTAAAATTAAATAATGAAAACATTGATTGTGTATCGGTCGATGCTGGGGTCAAGTAAAAATTATGCAATATGGATGGGAAAGTCTTTGAGCGCAAAAATTGTTAAATATTCGGATGTTAAAAATAAGGAACTGGCTGAATATGATCAAATAATTTTGGTCGGGGGGACTTATGCGGGGTGGATGAGTTTGGATGGATTTATTAGGAGAAAATGGGATTATTTAAAAGGAAAAAAATTAATTTTGGCAGATGTGGGGCTGGCCCAAAAAGATAGTTCGGATACTCAAAGAAGTTGGGGGAAAATGTTGCCGGAATTTAGGAAAACAGCGAAGATGTATAAAGTGCCGGGAAAAATTGGGAGGCTGAATGAAGAAAATGTGAGTGAGAAAAATATTAAAGAAATAGTCGATTTTGCAAGGGGAGCTGGTAAAATAGTCAATGGAAAAAGAAAGAAAACTGTCGTTTGACCTGATTCGGAGTTTGGCAGCGGTAGCAATTATAATAATTCATGTAACAGCGCAAAGTTACTGGCGATTATCAGAAATTGGATATTATAATTGGCTTTTGGGAGCAATGACGGGATGGATGATGATGTGGGGAACGGGAAATTTTTTGATGATTTCGGGAGGACTGCTTTTGGGGTCAAGAAAAAGCGGGGTGATGGATTTTTACAAGCGGAGGTTGGAAAAAATTGTAATTCCTCTGCTATTTTGGAACGTGGTTTATTTTTTTGTGGCTGGCTATTGGCAAAACAGCAGTATGGAATGGTGGGTGTTTTGGGATAATTTGTGGAAAATGGGAAATCAATACCACTTATATTTTTTGAATGTAATGCTGGGGTTATACGCGATTACCCCATGGCTAAAAAAATGGGTAATTAACAAAAATCTAAAAGTGATAGTGCCGATTTTGGCATTATTATCGTTTGGGTATATATGGGGAGTGGCATTTTTGGGATGGAAAAAGTGGGAAAATATATTTGTATGGTTTATACCTTATATTGGGTATTTTTTGGCCGGTTACTGGTTGGGAAACATGGGTGAATTAAAAAGTAAAAAATGGTGGTTGATAATAGCCGGATCATTGCTTCTGATCAGTGGATTAATTAGTAAAGAGTTGGTGTTTATTTTGGATACCCATGAAAAAATGACGATTTTGGTAAACAGATTGTCGCTGGGAGTAGTAGCGGGGGCAATGATAATTTATCGAGTGGTGACCAGCTTGGAAAATAAAGGTTTGGAAAAATACCGAAAATTAATTATGGGAGTATCGAATTTGAGTATGGGAATGTTTTTGGTTCACCCACTGTGGATTGAAATTTTTAAAAGAAACTGGTGGTGGAATCATTTTATGCAGGAATTTTATGTAGGATGGTTGGGGGTTAACATAATTTTGGTGGTAGGACTGGCGATTGGAACAACATATTTGTTGAAAAAAATCCCCTATTTAAGAGCGGTGGTGTAAAAAATTAGATTTGGTAAAAAGGCAAGATTAAAATATAATAGAATGATGATTAAAATGGGATTATTGATATTAGTAGCTTTATTTTTTCCAAAAGCGGCCGTGGCTCAATGCCCGGTATGTGTAGTGACAGTAGGAGGTGGGTTGATTTTGGCGGATAAAATGGGAATTGATACTTTGCTGGTGTCGATATGGATAGCCGGACTAAATACGGCAATTTCTTTTATGATTGCCGATAAAATTAAAAAACCGGGCATTTGGAAAAATGGTTATTTATGGAGCTTTATCTTTTTGGCAACGGCCCTGGGATATGTTTATTGGACTGGACAAGCCGGAGCGGGCAAAAATTTATGGGGAATTGACAAGTCACTTTTGGGAATGAGTATAGGAACAGTGATTATGTTTGGAGCGGTACAACTTGATAAATTTATTAGGTCAAAAAGAGACGGAAAAGTGCTTTTTTATTATCAAAAAGTGATAATTCCTCTTCTAGGCCTATTATTAGCCACAATAATATTTAATTTTTTAGTTTAAAATATGGCAAAAATTGATGCAGAAGTAAAAGACTTCATGGATAAAGTTAAAAAAATGGAGAAAGGACATAAACTGGATTTGTCGTCGGATGAAGATTTGTCGATAGCCATCATGAATTTGATTTCGATGGAAGAACACTTCTTTTTTACCTATGGTAAGACGAAAGATGAAAAGTATATGGAGATGATGAACCAGATTAGAAGTATTCGGGTGAAAGCGCTAAAAAGAATTATTAAAGATTATGAAGGAGAGGTATGGTGTATTAGCAAACATTTGCTGGCAACTTCGATGAGATTGATGGAAGTGGGAACAAAAGCAATGACGAAGGGTGACAAAGAAGGAGCAAAAGAAATGTTTAACAACTCTTATGAACTGTATAGTTTGTTTTGGGGATTGAATTTGGGATTGGTGGGAACAGAGGAGGTGGCCCAGAAAAAATCTAATAAAGTAATGCTTTTAAGCGAAGATAAGAAACCGAAGGTAAACAAGGAAGTAAGCCTTTTTGCCAAACTGGGAGAGTTGGTGCAAAAAGTAGTTGATTGCTGTAAAGAATAAGATTTAGGTATAATGAGGTATTAGAAGTCAAATAAAATTATGATAGATGGGTTGGGAGAAAAACAGGTTAGTCGAAGAAAATTTTTGGAATATTTTGGATTAGGGGTGATGTCGACAGCGTTGGCGGCGTGTGCACCGGATAAAGCTTTTAATAAGTTAGCCGAGGCAACAGCAGAAATAGATAAGGGTGATTTTGTAAAAGTAGCCTATGGAGAGGGTAAAAGTTGTTTTGAGGCGGCATCGGAAGCGGTGGCTAAAAAAATCGGTTCAGAAAGCGAGCGGCCATTTAGCATAAATAATGCAACAAGTGAGAACCCACAAACAAAATATATGTTTGTCAAAAAAGAAGGTGAAAAAATAACCGGAGTGTATTTATTTAATAATCACGATAATCTGTACAACTACTTGATGGATGGAAAGATAGGAACAACGGTTGAAGATGAAATGAAAAATAAGTTTGGAGAGGAGGGCGAGGTGTTGGCGGCGACGGGAAATGTGACTGAGTTTAGGGGAGAAATGGCTAAAATTAAAGAATATTGGAAAAATAATCCAGAAACGGAAATATTGATGGTAATCACCGGACCGGAGACTAAATTAAACGA
>DFZG01000061.1:6922-10303 GCA_002382075.1 Candidatus Shapirobacteria bacterium UBA4062 | reverse complement strand
AGTAGAAAAATTTTTGTCTATTTTTGGGTTAAATTACGAAAATAAGAGTAAAGAAGAAGGAATAATCTTGTTTTTTAATAAAGATAATAAAAGTGCTTATGTCAACGTAAGCGAGGGTGTTTTTGGTTTCACTAAAACTATAAGCAATAGAAATGATTTGAAATCGGTGGAAAACAAAACAGTAGATGTGTTGAAAAATGAAGTTGAAAATAAATTGAAAGTATTTAGTCCGAATGGATTAAATTTAAAACTGGAAAATTTTAGTTTTAAAAAATTTGTATACCCTTATTGGCAAAGCAGTAGCGAAATTGAAGCGGAAGTGATTGAATTTGAGGGAGGTTTTTTGATTAACGATAAAGTAATTGAGGGAGAAAATGGGAATTTAGTAAAAGTGGTGGTTAAAAAAGATGGAGAAATAATTAAGGTGGAAATGAGTAGATTTTTTGATAGTTTTAAAATAATCGGAAGTGAAGAAATAAAAAATTGGGAAGAAGTGAAAAAAAGTAAGCCGAGGGATTTTAAAATTACCAAGGTTTGGGGAAATACGGTTTATGAACTTAATCCTGATGAAATAATTAAAGGAGTAATAATTAAAAAAATGAAAACGATTTATTTGGCCAAAGATGGTCAACTAATCCCCTATTTTGTATTTGAAGCTGATAGCAGATTGAGTAGTGGACCAACAAAGGTAAACCTACTACTTAAGGCAACAAAAAACTGATATAGTTAGGTATGATTTGGCGGGAATTTACAAAGAGATACTGGTTGATAATCGGGTTAAGTTTTTTGGTAATCGTGATGATTGGGGTAAAAATCGCTTACAAAGATGTTGAGTGGGAAACGTTAAATAATCCTTCTTCAAACTACAATCTTCAATCTTCAAACTACAATCTAGAAGAGGAAAAAATTGAAACTGAAGAGGAAATAAATTTGACGAGAGATTACCCTTTATGGGAAAAATTGCCTTACAGTGGTGATGGTTTTACAGTGGAAAGATATGAGGGTGAATTAACTTTGGTAGTCGAAAACCGAAATGAAGAAGTTTTGGAGACGATTAAAGAGATAAATAGCTGGTTTTTGGAAAATAATATAGCGACAGACAGTCACAGATTGATTATTACAAACCAAATAGAAAACTAGTCCTGAATACGAACAGGCATGATGATGTGGGGAAAAGTATAATATTATGAGTGTATTAGGTGACAATTTTATGCTTAGATAATATTAATATGAAAGCAATATTGGGAATACTGGCAACATTAATTGCAATTTTTGGCTATTTGCCATATTTAAAGGATACTTTCAAAGGAAAGACTAAACCTCATATATTTAGTTGGTTTTTATGGGGATTAGTGTCTTTGATTGCATTTGGAATACAAGTGACAAATAAGGGTGGCTTTGGATCACTACCAAACTTAGTGATGGTAGTTATTTGTTTGATAATTTTTATCAGAGCAATAAAAAATGGAACCAAGGAAATATCAAAAATAGATATAGTTTCTTTAGTATTAGCCTTGATGGCAATTATATTATGGTTAATAGCAAAACAAGACTTATTGTCGATAATTTTTATTATCTTTGTTGATATTTTTTCATTTTTACCAACTTTTAGAAAATCCTGGAATAAACCTGGAGAAGAGACTTTAGTTACTTGGATAATGAATGCAATTAGACAGATTTTAATAATATTCGCCTTAGAAGAAATAAATATAATTAATGCTGCATATCCAGTTTATGCGCTAACTGCAGTAGGATTGTTTTGTGTAATGCTAATTTATCGTAAAAAAAAGTTGGATTAGTCTTGGATACGAACAGGCATGATGATGTGGATTAAAGAAGGATCGGCTTGGTCACGGAAAAGCCCGGGTGATAGAGATTCATTTAATTCAATAATAACTTCTTCGCCACTAGCGACTCCCAAATAGTCGGAAACAAATTTGTAGTTAAAAGCTATATCAAGAGGATCTCCTTCGATTCTGGCGTCGATAGTGATTTTATTTTGGCCTAATTGGGGAGCGTTGGAAGAAATTTCGAGAGCGTTTTGTTTGAGAGAAAATTTGACAACATTAGCTGATTCACGAGCAAAGACAGAAGCCATTTTAATAGCTTGAGCAAATTCCTCACGATTTAAGAAAATTTTGGTAGAAAAAGTTTCAGGAATAATTCGACTGTAATCAGGATATTCACCTTCGATAAGACGAGAAACCAACTCAGCATCATCCATAACAAAAACGAGTTGATTTTGATCGGTAGTGGGACCAAATTTAATTTTTGTATTTGGTTTGGCCAACTTGGAAATTTCAACCAAGGAACGGGAAGGAATAAGATAGATCAAAGATTCTTTGCCATCTAAATCTAAAGGATTAACCATTTTGATTTCTTTAAGTGAAAGCCTGAAGCCATCAGTGCCAACGATGGTTAATTTATCAGGAGAAAAGAGGCAATAAACAGCGGTTAAAACCGGTCGGGAATCGTCGGTGGCAGCAGCAAAAGCAACCTGAGTAACGGTTTGACGAAGCATTTCAGAATCAAGTTCCAGAGAAAAAGAAGGATCAAGACTAGAAAGTTTGGGAAAATCAGCATCGGGAGAAGTGGAAAAAACAGATTCGGCTTTAGGGGAAGTAAGTTTAAGAAGCTGTTGCTTGTCGAGAGACAGATCGATTTTTCCGGAAGGTAAATAAGAAATAAATTCAGAGATTTCTTTTGAAGGAATAGTGAAAGAACCTTCGGTTTCAATTTTGGCACCAATCCAGTAATTAATACCAATTTCTAAATTGGTGGCAGTAAGTTTGAGACGACCGGAGTCGGTAGAAAAAAGAATATTGGAAAGAATAGGTAAATGTGTTTTGGGAGAGACAAATCGAGAAACATGACTGAGGGCGGAATTAAGATTTTCCTGAAGTAGGGAGAGTTTCATAACCTATAATACCAGATGAGATGTGGTTTATGGAGAGGGAAAGAAGGGTTATTAAATAGATAATAATTAAATATAAAACAGTAGTATTGTTATTAGGAGCGGTGGGAAAGTTAATAACAAACAAAATTTCTAATTTCTAAACCATAATGTCCAATGAAGTTAATTAACATAAGTGTTAGTAATTAGTGGAAGTTGGATGTTTTGGGAGAAAAAGATGTGTTTGTCTTATAGAATGAGGTGGGGTTTGGGTAAGTTTCGGGGGAAAAGAGAGAAACAAAATGTGGATAAGTTGGTGGATAAAAGAAGGGAAAATGTGGATAGAGAAAAATGGGTTAAAGTTGGGTTTTAATTTGGTGGACAAGTGTTTTGGTTTGTGAGTTTGTGGATATGTCGGTGTGGACTTTGTCGCGGGCATGCATAATGCTGGTGTGATCTCGACCACCTAAGAGACGACCAACTTCTTC
>DFZG01000061.1:3665-6868 GCA_002382075.1 Candidatus Shapirobacteria bacterium UBA4062 | reverse complement strand
GAAGCAGAAATACCAGAAGAGGGGTTGAGAAGACGGTTGACAAAATCAAGGTCTATTTGAGTAACCTGTTGAGACATAGATTGGACAATAATTTCTTGAAGACGACCTTCAATATCGCGAATATTGGAAACAATGTTTTCGGCTAAAAAGGCGGCGGCGGTGGGATCAAGATTAATTCCCTTCTCTTGGGCTTTTTGATTAATAATAGCTAAGCGCATTTCGTAGTCAGGAAGTTGAATGTCGACAGTTANNNAAAAATTCTTCTTGAATATATTCTTTACCGGCAATAAATTGAACGTCGTCGACTAGAATACAGTCGGCTTGACGGTATTTTTCTTTAAAACGGTTCATATTTTTAGACTTGAGAGCAGAAATGAGCTCATTGGCAAAATTTTCGGCGGGAAAATATTTAATTTTTAATTGAGGATTATTTTTGTAAAGTTCGTGACCGATGGCTTGCATTAGATGAGTTTTACCTACCCCTACCCCACCCCAGATAAAGAAAGGGTTATAGGAAAGTCCGGGGTTTTTGATAATGCCTTGGGCAGCGGCAAAAGCGAAGTTGTTTGAATTACCGACAATAAGATTGTTAAGGGTATATTTGGGATGAAGATTGGGAGCGGTAGGATTAGTGGAGTTTTGGTAGTCGAATAAAGGGGTGGCAGGAGTTTGAGTGGAAGGTGAAGAAATTAATTCTTGAACGATAAAAGAGACTTGGAGATCAAGTTTGGATTGATTGTCGAGGGCTGATTTGAAAAGTTGGTAATAGCGTTTGTGGTTAATGTCGACAAGATAGGAATTGGGACAGGCAATGGTGGCTTGATTATTGGCAAGTGAAATTAATTGAGCTTTGGCCACAAAAGTTTGATAGACAGCCGGGGCCATGACCACACGGAGTTCTTCTTGAGTATTTTTCCAAAGTCGGTCTAATTCCATGTTTGATTATGATTGATATAAAATTATATGTAAGAATAGATAATCCGATAAATAGGCAGAAAAAGATAGCTATGTCAGGGGAGGTTACAAGGTTATCCACATGATAATAATTGAGTTTTCCACAATTGGCAATATATCAAAATTAGGGGTATTGGGAATTTCTCGAACTTAGGGTAGAATATGGACATGAAAGAAAAAGGAACATATCAGCCCAAAAAAGGGAAAAGACTTCGAGTTCATGGTTTTTTGAAAAGGATGTCGACAGCTTTGGGTCGCAAAGTATTAAAGAGAAGAAGATTGAAAGGCAGAATCAGAATCAGCGTCAGTTCGAAATAAAAGAATTGGGGTAAAATAAGGTAATGTTGAAAAAAGAAAATCGGTTGAGTGGGAANNGCTCCTTCGACAAGCTCAGGGCAGACAAAATCACCCCCTACCCCCTCTTTGAGGAAAGAGGGGGAAATAAAGTTTGGGATTGTGGTGTCGAAAAAAATCTCTAAAAAAGCAGTGGAAAGAAATAGAATTCGAAGAAAGATTTATAAAGAAGTGGGAGAAATTTTGCCCCAAATTAAAAAGGGATTGAAGGTGGTTTTTTTGGTTAAAAAAGCAATGCTTCAAGCAGGTGATGAAGAAATTAAAAGAGAGGTAAAAAAGAGTTTGGAAAAAATTTAAAGGTAATGAAAAAAATTGTTTTAAAAATACTGAAATTTTATAAAAAATATATATCACGTGGAAATAATTGCCGTTATTTTCCAAGTTGTAGTGAATATACATATTTGGCTGTAAAAAAAATGGGAGTAGTAAGGGGTTTAATTAAAGGGGGAGGGAGAGTACTGAGGTGTAATCCATGGAGTAAAGGTGGAATTGATTGGCCATAAAGTATTTTTTGTCGGTGTTATAATGATAGGATGAATATTTTTGTGGCGCCTTTTGTAAATGCTTTATTTGGGTTTTACTATTTAGTAGGAAACTTGGGTTGGTCAGTAATTATAGTGACGGTGTTGATCAGAATATTGCTATTTCCTTTGCTTTGGCCAAGCTTGAAATCGGCGAAAAAAACCAGAGAGTTGCAGCCTAAATTAAAGAAACTTCAGGAGAAATATAAGGGTGACAAACAACAATTAGCTAAGGCTCAAATGGAGTTGTATAAACAGGAAGGAGTTAATCCCCTGTCGGGCTGTTTACCTCAGTTGCTGCAAATTGCGGTTTTGATGCTATTTTTCTGGGCGTTTAATATGGTGAGTGGTTATTCAGCGGGAAACGGAAGTACGGCGGAAATAAATAAATTGCTAATTAGTTCTTATAGAATTAGTGAAGGTTTTGCCTTTGAGCCAAACTTTTTGGGAAATAACTTGGCAATGTCGCCTTCAAAAGAGTTTGCGGCAGGAATGGGAAGTAATATGATTTTGCCCATCGTTTTGCTTTTGGGTTCGGCAATATTGCAATTTTTAAGCTCTAAACTAATGATGCCAACCTCCGCTAAAGCTACGGCTGGTAAACCAGCAGTTGATCAATCGGCGTATGTGAAAGCAACTCCAGAAAAGAGTGACGATATGATGGAGGTGATGAGAAAACAGTCGACTTATATGATGCCGGCAATGACATTGTTTATCGGTTGGAATTTTTCGTTGGGAATTTTGCTTTATTGGTTTGTAAATACTTTGGTAATGTTGGGTCAGCAGTTAATTGCGGAAAAGGTGCAAAAGTAGCTGTAAAATAATCGGCCAGGCATGTTAAAATAGCCACATGGATAATAAAGACAGAAATAAAAAAATATTAGACTTGACCTGCGAATTGCTGGACAAGATGAATTTTGAAATTGAGAATGCCTATGTTGAAGATGTGGGAGGTGAAGAGAATCAAGTATTGGTAAGCCTAAAAGTGACTAATCCGGCAGGTTTAATTGGCTTTAGAGGTAGAAATTTGGCGGCAATACAATTAGTGTTGTCTTTGATGGTAAAAAATATTTTAGGAGATTGGGTAAGAGTGCTTTTGGATGTGAATGATTACAGGGCGGAACAGCGAGTGAGATTGGAAAAAATGGCGAAAAGTTTGGGTGAAAAAGTGTTGGCAACCGGAAAAGAAGTATCGATGGTGAGTATGAGCGCTTTTGAAAGAAGAATATGTCACCTAGTATTACAAGATATGGAAGGACTGGTAAGTGAATCTGAAGGTGAGGGAGACGAAAGGCATATTGTGATAAAGCAAAAATAATCTTCAATCTACAATCTTCAAACTACAATCTTCAAACTACAATCTTCAATCTTCAA
>DFZG01000061.1:2559-3613 GCA_002382075.1 Candidatus Shapirobacteria bacterium UBA4062 | reverse complement strand
GGGTGTGGTAAGATTTCGGTGTGAAAAGAATTTGGTGGTTTGGGTTTTTATGTTTAATTCCAACTCAATTAGGGAGGCATTTTTGGCCGGAATGGAGCAATGTGCTGGGAATGAGGGTGGATTATTTGTCCCCTACTTTGTATTTGATAGATTTGGTGTGGATAGGAGTGGTAATTAATAGCTTTGATAATTGGAAAAAGATAAGGCCACAAAAATGGTGGTGGTGGGTGGTATTGATAGTCGGATTGAATATATTTTTGGCCCAAAATTGGCAGGTAGCGAGTCTGAGATGGTTGAGGTGGGGACAGTGGGGATTTACCATATTTTTAATAAAAGAAAATTTGGAATTGGTCAAAAAGTATTTAACTCAGGTGGTGGCGGGGTGGATTTTGGTGGAATCGGGTTTGGCTTTGGCGCAGGTGATGAACGGAGGAAGTTTACAGGGAATATTTTATTGGCTAGGAGAAAGGAGTTTTAGTTTGACAACGATTGGAATTGCCCAAGTGTCGGTGGGAGGTGAAGCTTGGCTGAGAGCTTATGGAACGTTTTCTCATCCAAATTCTTTGGCGGGGTTTTTGTGGTTGAGTTTGATGATTTGGGAGCGAAGCTTTGGAAAATTGAAATGGATAGCCAGTGAAATTTGGGTTTTGGGAAGAAAAATAGATTTAAACAAGGTTGTTTGGTGGTTGGTGTGGTGGTGGGGTATCGTGGGAATAGTGCTGGCGGGCAGTAGAACAGTGTGGGTATTGTTGGCGGTTTTTTGGATTTATAAGGGTGGAAAAATGTGGTCGGGCTATAAAAAGAGAATAGGAATGATACTGGTAATGCTAGGGTTTTTTGTTTTAGTCTGGTCGGTGATGGCAATTAATTATCAAATAAGTGATTACTTGGGAGGCTGGGATAAGGCGTCTGGGGGAAAGAGATGGGATTTGATGAAAATATCGGGTTTGATGATCAAAGATAATTGGTTAGTGGGAGTGGGGGCGGGAAATTTTTTGGTAAAACTGCCGGAATATCTCCAAAAAAACGGAATAGTCTGGTTACAGCCGGTGCA
>DFZG01000061.1:0-2518 GCA_002382075.1 Candidatus Shapirobacteria bacterium UBA4062 | reverse complement strand
CCACAAAACAGCTGGTTGCTGGCACTGATAATGATTATTTGAGGCAGAAAATAAGGTAGAATATGGTTGATGCTTAAGATTCCCCTACTAAATACACTGGTGCAGGTTTTGGGTAAAATGGTGACGATTTTGATTAGCTTGGTGGTGACGGGAGTATTGACCAGGAAATTGGGAAGTGAAGTTTACGGACAATATATTTTGATTACCTCGGCATTTATCCTGCTGGATTCGTTGGCGGACTTTGGAACAAAGATAATGGCCGTGAAAATGGCGAGCGAAGACGAGAAAAGAAGGGAGACAATTTGGATTCAGGCTGGATGGTTAAGAATAATGCTGAGCAGTGTGGCTTTTGGATTGGGTTTACTGTTTGTGGGCTGGTTTCCTGGTTTGGAGACAATCAGACTGGAAGCCTTGGTGGCCTTGGTAATGATTTGGTTTACCAGTGTGGCGGGAAGTTTGGAAATTGTGTGGCAGACAAAAATGGAAATGGGGAGAAAGGTGTTGGTGGAAGTACTTTACCCGAGTATCTTTTTGGGAATGTTGTGGTGGATGACAACAGAAATTAATTTGTTGTGGGTGTTTGGGAGTTATTTAGTAGCCAGAATAATTAGTTTAGGTTTGGGTTTGATACAAGAAAGAAAATTACTGGGAAAGATAGTAAAGGCAGATAAGAAAATAGTTTGGGAAATTTTGAAAAATAGCTGGCCAATGGGAGTATATTTGTTGATTTTTACCGGTTATGATCGGGCAGTAGACAGCTTAATGATAGAAAGAATGTTGGGAACGAGAGAGGTGGCTTGGTACGGATTGTCGTATAAAATTTATTCGAGCTTGTTACAACCAGTCTATTTTTATGTAAGCAGCATCTTTCCCCTACTGTCTTCAAAAATGAAGGAAAAAGCTAAATTGTTTAAGTGGTCAGCTTTGATTATCGGAAGTGGGGCAACACTGGCAATGATTTTTACCTATACACAGGCGCCCTGGATGATACGAGTCCTTGGCGGAGAGGAATTTGGAGCGTCAGTGGGAATTTTGCGGATTTTGATAGTGGCGATGGTGTTTGCTTACTACAACCACCTAATTGGGTTTACTTTGATTTCGAAAGGCAAACAAAAAGAAATGCTGAAACTAGGTTTGGTAGTAATGCTGTTTAATATCAGCGCCAACCTAGTATTGATTCCGATTTATGGAGTTTATGGAGCTGCCGGAGTAACTGGTTTAACTGAAATGCTGTCCTTGGGACTAATGGGTGGAAAATTGTGGAAGATAACGAGATAAACAATCTACAATCTACAATCTACAATCTTCAATCGAAACCCCCTTTGATTCCCCCTTGATGAAGGGGGACGAAACCCCCCTCTTTGAACCCCGCCGTAGCGGGGCTGGCCCCAGCAGTTGCGGGTCGAGCGAAGGGGGACGAAATCACCCCCTACCCCCTCTTTGAGGAAAGAGGGGGTAAAACCTTAAATTATTGGCGGAATTTGATATGGTTATAACGTGAAATAATGACAAAAATTTATAAATAAAAAACAAAAACACAAACATAATTTAGCTTTAGATTTTTAGGGCGGTCAGGAACGACCGCCCTTTTTAGCTTTATAGTTTTTTGTTAACTACCAACTCTCTGTCATTACATATTTTTCACGTTATGACACAACTTGGCCTTGGTTATGACGGTTAAACCCTAAAAATACCCTGGAATAACCGCATAATAACCGAAGTATTACCGTAAGTGATAAGTTAGATTAAAATAGAATAATGAGTTCTAACCTGCCCCTGGCAATTATTTTGGGAAGTGACAATTTTGTGGCTAAATTACTGGCCAAAAAATTGAAAGAAAAAGATTTGAAGGTGATATTGGTTGATGAAAACGGGGTGGGGCTGGATGAAATTGAAGGGAATGTAAATTATGTTTTTGATTTTGAAGGAAAGAGTGATCTGTGGACAAAGTGGGAAGAGGCAAAGTTGACCATAGTAGGAGTGAATAAAGTTTTGGACAAGAGTAAGGTGAGTGAGGTGTTGGGAAAGAGCAAAATAAATTATCGAGTAGTAGAACTT
Organism: Candidatus Shapirobacteria bacterium UBA4062; assembly: GCA_002382075.1. Lineage (GTDB taxonomy): Bacteria > Patescibacteriota > Microgenomatia > UBA12405 > UBA12405 > UBA5615. The sequence continues at coordinate 460 of DFZG01000061.1, read as the reverse complement.
AAGAATATTTATGGAGAGGGGATGGATGAGGAGTGGTTTTTGGCTGAGTGGTTGAGACAGGCGGTGGAAAATCGGAATTTAAAATTGCCTCAAAGAAAAACGGAAGTGAGACTACTTGACGAAGAAGATGGGGTGGAGGCAATTTTGAGAGCCAGTTTCTTTTCGGGAACAGCAGGGGAGAATTTTGAAATATGGGGTGAGGGATATTTGGTGGAAGAATTGGCAATGCTTTTGATTAACAAGGCAAAAATGACCCGAACAAAAGTGATGGAGACAGATGAGGTGATTGAAAGGGTGGATAACAACAAAATCGAAAGAGAATGGGAGAGGTTGAGGTGGAAACCGGAAGTTAAGTTTAGGAAAGGAGTAGAAAAAGTATTGAGATATTTTTTTGGGAAAATTGATGAGGAAAAGAGGGGAGGAGGGAGAATTCAAAAAAATCCTAAACCAGAATTTCTAA
>DFZG01000022.1 GCA_002382075.1 Candidatus Shapirobacteria bacterium UBA4062 | reverse complement strand
AACTGCACCACAAAATAAGACACGAATATAATCATAAATCCAATCAAGGCCGACGATATCATTCCAAATCCCTTTTTGGTTTTATTCTGATCTCCCGCCGCTGTCATCAGTGTCAAGCCCCCAGCAATTAAAAATACCAATAATCCCAATCCAGCAAACACGTAAACATAGGCCAAAAGTCCTCCTTCTCCCCCGATAATATCTCCGATAGTCTTGTTTTCAAACTTAAACCCCGATGTTCCATAACCTGGTAAGGTAACTGGTGTAGCCATAATTTAGTTTATCCCCGGAATTTGTAAAATATCAACCGCAATCAGTCTAAGCAAAAATAATGCAAATATCGATACCAATAATCCCGTAATTGCCGAGGAAATTGTTTCTCTGGCTCCCTGGACCACTTTTGGATCGCCTTTTGAAGTTGATAACAAAATAAATCCGTAAACCATCAGTAAAAACGAAATACCCCCAACAATTCCAAACAAAATTGGCAGTAACCATGTCACAAAACCTTCTATTTTTACCGGAATACACCCCAGTGCTGTATTAATTTCTGGATTATCCGAACTGGCCGAGTTACACCCATGAAACGGATCAACTGCCATTACTTTTACTCTGTCTATCAAATATAATCCAGCCGCCAAAACTATCCCCAAAAAGCGACTAATTTTCCTCATTAACATGGAAATATTTTAACACGTTTCCGTCTTGCTCTTTCAATTAGCTACTAGATGCTAAAATTAAATGATGCTTTCCGTCTTAAAAAAAATCACGCCTTATTTTTTTGTTATCGGCCTTTTCTTTGCTCTAACTAAATTGATGCCAGTGTTATCCTTAAACCTAGAAGAAGAAATTGCTCAAATATCCAAACAAATTGCCGATTTAGAAAAATCCGTCGCTCCTCTTAAATCCGAATCTAGTACTCTTCAAAGCCAAATTGCCTCTGCTAAAGTTCAGATTGCCCGCACCGAAAAACAAATTGCTGATATGGGTCAAAAATTAATTGACAAAGAAGCCGATTTAGAAATTCAGAAATTACTTTTAGGCCAAAGAATTCGCCGATATTATATTAATACCAAAAAATTTAATCCGCTATTAGTTTTCTTTTCCGCATCCCAAAGTACCGACTTACTCCGCCAATATACTTGGTACCAATCAGTCATTTCTCAGGACAAAAACACTATCACCGATTTCGTTAGTGATATCAATTCTCTCAGCCAAAACAAACAAAACCTGGAAAAAGAAACTCTCCGTTTGGCCGCTGTCAAAAAAAGCCTTGAAGACCGTTTCGGCTTTTTAGCCGGCGAAATCAAAAAAGCTGAAGATTACAAAAACGAACTTTCCAAACGCCAACAACAATTAATTGCCGAAAAAACTCAACTTTTTAATACCTCCGTCGGCGATGTTTCATCTTCCAGCGACCCAGCCTCTCGCGCTGACTACAATCCAGGATTTTCTCCAGCTTTTGGCGCCTTTTCCTTTGGCGCTCCCCATCGCAAAGGTATGAGTCAATATGGCGCCTTTGGTCGTGCCAAAGAAGGTCAAAATTACGAGACAATTCTAAAGGCCTATTACGGCAACATCCGAATTGAGACTGTCGACTCTCCCGGTAGCATCAACACTTCTGTTGGCTCTCTTCCCTTCGAGGACAACTATCTTGTCGGTATAGCTGAAATGCCAGCTTCATGGGGTGATCAGGGTGGTTTCGAGGCACTCAAGGCCCAAGCTATCGCCGCCAGAACTTATGCCCTGTCCTACATTGGCTGGCGCCTTTCCAATCGCAATGCCTCAGGTTCAATTTGTGTCACCGAAGCCTGTCAGGTTTATAAAACTTCCCGTTACAACTCTCCTGGAAAATGGAAAGAAGCCGTCGAGGCCACCCGAGGTCAGGTTTTGGTCAGTAACTCCAGTAATGAAATATTTTCTTCCATGTACGCTTCCACTGCCGGTGGTGCTACTTATTCCTATTCCAGCCTTGGCCACTCCACTCCTCAACTTTGGGATACCAGTTGTAACAACCAATCTTGTTGGCCAAACGACTCCTTTGAAAAAACCGCTGGTTCCGCTTGGTATTACAAAGGTTGGTACAAAACCCGTTCTAATCTTTCCTGTGGTCGCTCTCACCCCTGGCTCACCAATTCCGAGTTTTCTGACATCATCAATGCTGTTTTATATTTTTCCAAAACCAACGATTCTACTCATCTTTCCCAAATTGATTCTGGTGGCTGTTTTGGTGGCAACGATCCCAATGCCTGGTCACGAGAAGAACTTGCCCGTCAGGTAAGCGACAAAGGCGGTCCAGTGTCTTCCGTTAACTCCATCTCTGTTGATTATTCCACCTCTGGTTACACCAATACTGTCCGTGTTTCCACTGATAAAGGTGATTTTTCTTTCAATGGTTCTGATTTCAAAGATATTTTTGTCCTTCGTGCCCCCGGAGCTATTGCTCTCAAATCCAACCTCTTCAACATTATCAAAAAATGAACCCCGTCTTAATTTATGCTTTCAGTAACCAGTGGGGGACTAATATCTCCCGCCGAACATTATTGGAATTACAGAAAAATTTTTCTTCCCCCTCTTGCTTGCCCGCCAAAGCGGAGGGTCAAAGAGGGGGACAGGGGGAGATTGAGTTCCGTTTAATCCGTTTCCACCCCAAAACTTTTTTTGAAAAATACATCAAAAATAATTCCTATCGCTTAATTATCGGCCTAGGAGATTATTACGGCGATATCAGCAAAATCAGAATTGAAACTCAGGCCAGAAACTTATACCGCGACCAAAATATTAATCCTTTTTTACCTCTATATCAGGAAATTTCTTTACCTTTTCTCGATTTTGTCGATTCTCAAAATTTTTCTATCTCTGAAAATATGGGCAAATATAACTGTAATTGGATTGCTTTCCAAACCGAGGTTTACCTCAAACAATATTCTCCCGCTACCCGCCACCTTTTTCTCCACCTGCCTCCCAAAATCAATTCCGGTCTTCTCGCCAAAAACATCATTGATTTACTAAAAAACAACCAACTTATCTAATCTCCATTTTTTATCCCCCTTTCTTCAAAGGGGAAAGCCCCCGCCACTGCGGGGGGAAGGGGATTTGATTGTAGTCTGTAGATTGTAGTTTGTAGTCATTTTTCTGATAAAATAAGCCATGAACCGAGCCAAAGATTTAGACACTATTGCTCCCGACGACTTGTCCGTCGAAGCCTCCTCGGCCGTCGAAGCCTCAGCGAAGTCGGCAGCGAAGTCGGACCAAATTTCACCTCCAAAACCAGTCAAAAAAATTGCCAAAAAGAAGAAGCCTTCTCCTCAAACTTCACCTCCCACCTCACTTTCCAAACAAGCCTCATACCGCCAAACTGTTTATCGTCTTCTCCAAAATCAAACCAAAACTTCCTTTTCTTCATTTCTGGCCCGCCCTAAAGTATTTTCCTTTGACAGTCGCCACAACGAGGAAGAAATTATTTTAGTTCTCCGCCGCCACTGGTTTACCAATCTTTCCTGGATAATCATCACAATTGTTATGCTCTTAGTTCCTATTTTTCTCAAAAATGTTCCCCTTTTAGACTTTTTACCTCAAAATTATAACTTCGTTTTTGTTGCTTTCTGGTATTTAATCACTTTTGCCATTACTTTTGAAAAATTTATCTCCTGGTACTTTAATGTTTTTATTCTGACCGAGGAACGAGTCATCGACATTGATTTTGATAATCTTCTTTATAAAAATATTTCCGAAGCCAAAATCAGTATGATTCAAGATGTTACCATTACTCAAGGCGGAGTATCTCAAACCCTTTTCAATTACGGTTCCGTCTACATTCAAACCGCTTCTGAAGTCCCCCAGATTGAAGTTCTTAAGGTTCCCAATCCAAATTTAATTTTAAAAATTTTCCAGCAAATGCGTGGCGAAGAAGAGCAGGAAGCTCTTGAAGGGAGAATAAAATGATTCCCAATTTCGATAGTATCATCTCCATTTCTCTAAAAATTTTTACTCTAATTGGTTTGGGAGTTTATTTTATATTTGCCCTAATTGTCGTCAAACAAGTTTCAGTCATGTCGCAAAATATTCATGATTTATACAATAGCCATTTGAGAATATTTTCTTATTTTCATCTTCTATTTTCTGTTTTGGTCATTTTACTGGCTATTTTCCTCCTTTAATCTTGTCTGAGACTAATCTTGTTGTATCATTAGTTAATGCATTTCTCTTGTCGTACTTTTATTGGTACCCCTTCTCCTGATTTTTGGTCCCAATATTGGGAAAACGAACCTGATGATTTTTCCCTGGTTACCAAAAGAGGCCATCTTTTCGGCCTTATTAGCCTTTATAAAACATCCTCCTCTTCCGACCTTAAACAAATCGGCCGACAAATTATCGAAGATATCGATTCTACCTATTTTTCTGACAACCAAATTGATTTATCCATACCTCTTGCTTTAACTCAATCTCTTGAACAAACTCTTTCAACCCATCAGAAACAAGATTATCAAATTTCACTTCAAATTTGCGTTATTTATCAGTCAACCGCTTATTTTATTATTTACGACTCTGGTCAAATTAGCCTTTGTCGTTCCTTACAGGTTTCATCCTTACTTAATAATTCCCAAATTGATAATTTAGAAGTAATTTCCGGCCCCATTCAAAATGGTGACAAAATTCTCCTTTCTACTGCCGCTTTTATTGAAAAAATTTCCTGGAATCAAATTAAAAACACTCTTGTGGAGGCAAAAATTCAAACCATCGAAGAGGATTTTCTGTCCCGGCTCTATTCCCAAGATGACCAATCCAAACTTGCCGCTGCCCTAATTCAGGTTCACACCGACGAATCTGACAATCTTGCTTCTCAAACTTTTACTACTCCAGAATCTACTAAACCAGAAATTTCCTCTCCACCAACCGTTTCTAAATCTTTCAAATCACCTTCAAAAAATGCCTTTTTTGGTCAAATAAAAAATATTATTTCTCTTGCCTCTCGTCCTCGCCCGCTTTATGCCTCTTCTCCCGCCTCTCCTCAAGCCGAAAAACGTAAAAAAATAAACTTAATTATTGCTATCGTTTTACTTGTAGCCCTGGCCTTTTCTTCTATTTTCGCCTTTCAAAAAAATCAGGCCGAACAAAAAGAATCACGCTATCAAACTACCAAACTTGAGTTGCAAAACAAAATTAAAGAGGCTCAAACAATAAAAAATCTTGATTTAAATTCCGCCCAAGAATTTACCCGCGAAGCCCAAAAGATACTTGATGAAATGAAAAAACTCGAGCTTTACCCCCAAGAAACCGACACCTTCCAAACCGAAATCAATAATTTACTCTCCCAAACCGGTTCAGCCGAATCCTTTCAACCCGAATCCTTTTACAACACCACTATCATCAATAAGCAGGCCAAGTATCGCCGTCTTTATCTTTCCGATACTATTTTATACCTTCTTGATATTCAAAATCACCGTCTTGATTCTTTGGATATTACCAATAAAAGTACAAAAAACATTACCCAAGATGACAACCTTTCAAAAGTTCTCTCTTTTGCCAAAGATTTAGACAATTACTTTTTCATCAGCTCAGATACTCTCTACCAACTTACCGAAAATAAACTAATTTCCAAAGTTGATCTGGCCGATATTAATCCCGGTCTTTCAGTCTCCGACTTTGCTTTTTGGAATTCTTCTGCCTATATTCTCGACTCTGCTAACAATACAATTTGGCGACTGCCACCCAGCGCCTCTGGTTTTTCTACTCCGACGAAGTGGTTAAAAGACAATCAAACTTTACCCTATAATCCTGTTTCTTTAGCTATTAATGGCAAAATTTGGATTCTTTCTCAATCAGGCCAAATTGTTCCCTATCTTCAGGGAATAAAAAATGACTTCGACAATCCGCTTTCAGAATCTTTTTCTTCAGCCAATCATTTAGTTACTACTCTGCAAACCGATATTCTCGCTTTTTCCACCGCCGATAATCAAATTTTTATCCTCAATAAGCAGGGCCAGTCAATTGCCAAATACAATTTTGATAAGCTTGAAATTTCTGATTTAGCCATCGACGAAGCTGGTAATCGACTCTATGTTCTTTGCTCAGATCAAAACATCTACCAACTCTCACTTTAGTTTTTGTGAGATAATATTTGGAAAATATGAGACATTTCAACAAAGATTCACTCGATTACAATTTCACCGACAAACTTGAAGCCGGAATTTCCCTTTCCGGTTCTGACGTCAAATCTTTGCGCACCCAAGTTCCTCAATTTCGAAATTCAAAAATAGAAATTGTCAACGGTATTCCTCAGGTTCAAAATTTATTTATTCCGCCTTACAAATATTCTCAATCCCAAGTTCAGGACACCACCAAAGACCGCAGTTTACTTCTCTCAAAAAAGCAAATTGCTAAATTAATTTCTCTTCGAAATCAAAAATACATGATTATTCCCATCGCCATTTATCTCAAAGGTGTCTTTTTTAAAATGGAAATTGGTATTGGCCGGAAAATGAAAAAATTCGAAAAAAGGGAAAAAATTAAGAAAGAAGAAATGAAAAGAGAATTAAGATAATTTTTCTTTAAAATATCGTTCTAGTAATTTGTTAATACTTCTTATTCCCCATCCCGATTTTAAATATATTTCTCTTCTCTTTGCATCAATTCTGTTTAAGAAACCTTCGAAGTAGATTAGTTTGTATGGAATATGTGGTTTGGTTGCAATATTTAGACCCTTATTATGTCTAATGAATCTTTTCTTTAAGTTTGCCGTATAGCCAATATACAATTCACCATCTTTATCACTTTTCAGAATATATGTGTAATAAAACACATATAAATTATAGTGGATTTGTTTTACGAAGGTAGGANNGTAATAATTTGCAAAGCAAATTAAACGTCCTAACCACGTTGAACGTAAAATCGTGAAACGATTAACGTTCTTACGTGGAGGAGATGCCCGAGAACGACCCGGGGTCCGAAACTAGACTTTAAAAAACATCTACAAGCTTATTTTACTTTTACCTACACTCTCTTTCAAAAAAGTAAATGAAAATGAAAAAGATGCCGATTGGTGAGGGAATTACCCCTCTCTTGTTATTTATAAAAATCGGGATTTATAAACAAGCATTCTGGTTTAATTGACACTGCCCAAGCTTCTCCAGAATAGGGGCTTAAGCAATGGTCTCTTTAGCAGGCAGCTTCAGCCAAAGCCGGAGCTTTTTGAGATTCCAAACCGAAGCCTGAAAAATCAAACGCTAAGTTGACACCAAAAGATTTTTTGGCATGTTGTTGTTGATCCTGTTTTTTGGACATAAAATGCCCAATCCGCCTTTGGCGGAAACGACTCGTGAATCAAAGTCGGCTTGCCGTCTTTTAATGTGCCAATCCCGTCGATGCAATACATCTCCGTAGATTTATTATAGCAAATTTTACCCCAAAAATCCATTTTCTCTCTTCTTGCTATACTAATTTGTGAGCCTTATTTTAGACCTCATTTTTCCCGTAAATTGCTGTTCTTGTGGTCAAAGCGGTCACTATCTTTGTCCTGCCTGTTTTTCAAAAATTTCTAGCCAAGAAATTAAAGGCAACTCGCTTTCTCTTTTTAAATATCATTCTCATATCAAAAAAATAATTTCTCTTTACAAATATTCCTTTGTTACCGATGTTCTTTCTGACTTATCCACTCAAGTTTCCCTCCGCCTAAAATCGGATTATCCTAATCTTGTCGATTACTGGCAAACGAAAAAATATGTAATCACTCCCATTCCGCTTCATCTATTCCGTCAAAATTGGCGTGGCTTTAATCAATCTGCTCTTTTATCCCAAAAAATCGCCAAAAATCTCGGATTATCCTATTCTGACTCTTTTTTGCGTCGTTCCCAAAATCGCCCTCCTCAAGCCAAGCTCAAAGACCGCTCACAGCGTCTTTTAAATTTATCTCAACCCTTTTCCCTTATTTCCCCTCCTCCTGCTCATCTTATCCTCTTTGATGACGTCAAAACCACCTCTGCCACTCTAAACTCTGCTTCCCAAACCATTAAAAAACAACATCCTCAAACCGATATTTTTTATCTTACCCTTGCCGGTTAGGCAATTTTATTTTCACTTCTCGAAAAAATTCTCTGAGATCTGATTTCTTCTTCATTTTTAGGCATAGACACTTCTTCAATCTCTTTTGTTTCTTCAATATTTCCTCCATCAACCGGATTGAGCGAGCTTAGGTAAAAATTTTCCACAAACAAACCATGACTCGACAACGATTCTCTAAGTTCTTGTTTAACATCATCTTCAATCATTGTTCTTTCTACTGACAATGCATTAAAAAGGGTGTGGTTTGTCAACACTTTTCTAATTCTGCTTCGGGTCACCGGTCTAACTACTTTTGACACAAAATTTTCTCCAATGTTTTGCCAAATTTCCGGCAATCTTTCAGTATCTAATTTTATCAACACCGTCGCTTCTACCGACACAAATTTATTGTCGGCTGTGACAGCATTAATTACTTCATCACCCATAATCTCTTTACTATCGCTTAGCATTACGTCTTTGGAAATTGTGTACTCAATCAATTGAGCGTTAAAAAGTTTAACCCGGTGAATAATCGGGATTTTGAAATGCATTCCCGGATACCAAACATTTTTCAAAACACCCCTAAAGATACTATAAATACATCCGACGTGTCCCGGAGGTACCGTTACAATAAATCCGCCAACAACTTCGTCGACGAATAGGGAAACTAGCAGATTATCTATTGAGGCCATATTTGTTTAGATTTTAGCACATAAACCGCAGGCAATTTCCGATAGTATTTTTTTGGGATCCTTTGCCAACACGAAAGCCGACGACAAACCCACCCCTTTTGCTCCTATCTTAAGGCTTATTTCTCCATCCTTTTTACTTTTCACCCCCGCCCCAATCATCACTGGTGTTTTTCCTGCCACTTCAATCATTCTCTTTACACTTCCGCTCATTTCCGTCGCCACTGATTTATCTTTGCTGGCAATCAGCTCGGGCGGTTCATACAACACCCAGTCTGGTCTTAATTTATTTGTCCATTTTTCCATTTGTCCGACTGAGGCCAGACAAACCATAATTTCAAAATCCTTTGGTTTTTGTTTTAAAATTTGAAAAATTTTCCCGCGGGGAATTTTGTGTTCCGAGTGGTTTAACAAGCTACCCTTTATTCCTGCATCCATCGCTTGTAAGCTCGAAATATGTCCTGTGCCTCTACCTTCACTGTATTCATCCACATTTTGTAGCCACACCTCCACTCCGGTTTCCTTATAAATATTTATTGCTTCCAGTGCACTGGCGGTCACCACCGTTCTGATTCCATATTCTTTTCCCACCTCCTTTACTATTTTTGCCAATTCTACCCCTTTTTTTCCAAAAGTTTCTTTATAGAGTTTGAAATTAACCAAGATCATCATTGCAGTTTATATTTAATTACCAACTGATTTATTCCTAATCTCAATTCCGGCAATACCGACTCCGGGTCTTTGCTGTCTAGCACTATTCCATTAATCGCATTTCCAAAATATCTCCCCATCTCATCATTTACCCCGTCATCATGAGTATATCCCGACAAATACCAGCCACTGGCACTATTTGCCGATTCCAAAAATGGCACCAGCATTTTATTGGCTTTTAATAAATCTGCCATACTTTTTCTTGGATAAATTTCCCCAAAACTTCTTTGCTGAGAAGCCACCGTGTAAAACTTTTCTAAGGCTTCTTTTGATGCTAAATATTCCAAAAATTTCCACGCTTCTTTTTGATGTTTGCTTTTAGAACTAACTCCTTCAAACCAGTAGCTTGACCAGTTAATATTTGTCAAACCCGAATCTTCACCACCTCCGGCCTCTCCCAGTACCGGCAGTTGGGGCATCTTGCTGATTTCAAACCGTAAGTTAGGGTTAATTTCCATTATGTTAAACACTCTCCAAGACGGGCCAAAATAAAAACCAACCTTCCCGCTGGCAAAAAATTGAGTCGAAGAGGGGAGTCTTTCATCCCAAACTCCACTATTTGTCTTAAAAATCGAATAAAAAGTCAACACATCTTTAATTTTTGTGTCATTTTCCACACTATCAATCATCGGATTTACCCCGTTTTGTTTCATCATTAGTCCCACCACATCACTCCAATGATCCACGTTATCAATTGTCCCCAAAGCCACCCCCGCTACCTTAATGTTTCCCGCCTCATCTTTGACCGTCAATTTTTCTGCCGCTTCTTTCAATTCCCACCACGACCGGGGCACCTTAACCCCGGCTGATTCAATTAAATCTTTATTGTAAAACATTGCCAATCCGTCATACATCAACGGTACTCCCACATACTCTCCTCTTACTTTCAGGTCAGTTTTATAAGCATCCCAAAAATCTTCTTCTAGCTGAATTGATTTACTTACCCCGTCGGGTACTCTCGCCAAATCGTCTTCAAACATTGGCACCCAACTGGAGTGGATTCTAAAAATATCCGGCACTTCTTCTAGCTCCGGATCTTTTTGCAATCTTCCTTTTAATCTGCTCCGATAATCTATTTTTTGATTGTTCTTATAATTAATTTTTATTCCCGGATTTTTCGCCTCAAAATCTGCCACCAATCCGCTCATTATAGCTTCATTTTCCCACAGGCCCCAATAATTAATCACTACTTCCTTGCCCATCCCGTTTTTATTTATAACAAAAAAATATCCACCCGCACCTATTGCCACCAAAACTATCAATCCAATAATTAACTTTATCGGATTAAATTTTTTTGTTTTTTTACCCACTTCTTCAACCGGCTGGCTGGTTGTCGAATCTCCCCGAGTTAGTGGCTGATTAAAAACCGGTTGAGACGATGTATTTTCCTGTTTTTGGGTATTTGTTTCATCCACCGCCTGTGACACCATATTTCTAGGTGGTAAAGGTGATTTGATATCTTCGAGTCTCATCAATTAATCATACCAAAAAATCCGCCACCTGCCCCATTTTTGCTCCCTTTTGCTATAATCATCCATTATGTCACCCCAACTAATGGCCATTTTTTCGGTTCTGAGTATCAGTCTTTTCTCGATTTTTTTAATATTTTTAATCATTTCCCGATTCAAAAATATCTCCAATCTCACTTTTCTTTTGGTGAGTTTAGCTGTAGGCACTCTTTTGGGTGATGCTTTTATTCATCTAATTCCCGAATCGTTTGAGTCAATCGACTCCCAGACAACTACCTCACTTTTAATTTTGTTGGGCATAATTATCTATTTTATTTTAGAAAAAATCCTTCGTTTCCGCCATTGTCATGAGCCTGATTGTCAGCAGGACAGTTACCAACACGTTGTCCCCTTAAGTATTATTGGTGATTCTCTTCATAATTTTTTTGACGGCATCGTCGTTGCTGCCAGTTTTCAAGTAAGCATTTCTCTGGGTATTGCTACCAGCCTGGCAGTCTTACTCCACGAAATTCCCCAAGAAATTGGCGATTTTGCCATTATGCTTCACCACAAATATAGCCCCAAAAAAGCCCTTTTTCTAAATCTGGTCTCCGGTGCTTTCAGCCTCTTAGGTGTTTTAATCACTTTTTTCTTTTCTCAGTTTATTCAAAATTTTTCACTCTATCTCTTGCCCGTCACTGCCGGAGCTTTTATATATTTAGCCTCATCTGACCTTATTCCCGAGCTTCATCGTCATTCCCCGAAATCATCTTCTTCCATAATTCAACTTTCTCTCCTCATAATTGGGATAATTTTAATGTATTTTTTAAGTCTTTTTGAGTAAACATTTTGTTATTATTAAATATGGACTTAAGTATCTACACTGATGGAGGCTCTCGGGGAAACCCTGGTATTTCCGGCTACGGTTTTGTCGTTTTTGACCAAAATCATCAGCTAATTCATCAACAATCAAAGTTTTTAGGTATTAAAACCAATAATGAGGCCGAATATATGGGTGTTATCGACGCCCTCACCTGGGTCAATCAAAATTTATCCCGTTTTTCTCCCCAAAAAATAATTTTCTTTTCCGATTCTCAGCTTTTAGTTCGTCAACTACAGCGTGTTTACAAAGTTAAATCTCCCAATCTCAAGCCACTTTTTGAGTCTGCTTTATCGTTAATCAGTCAAATTAAAGTCCCTGTAACTTTTACCGATATCCGTCGGGAATCAAATCAATTAGCCGACTCTTTGGCCAATCAAGCCATGGATAAATCCATATGAAAAA
>DFZG01000053.1 GCA_002382075.1 Candidatus Shapirobacteria bacterium UBA4062 | reverse complement strand
CTCTTAAGCGATCGGTCGTGGGTTCGAGCCCCACGCAACCCACATGTATTATGTATATGTATTAAGATCAAAAAAAGATAAAAATATGTACATAGGTTTCACCTCTGATTTAAGGCAAAGATTTAAAAGCCATAACAATGGATTGAATACTTCTACAAAAAACAGAAGGCCGTTAGAACTAATTTACTACGAAGCATTTTTAAATGAACATGATGCCAGAGATAAAGAAATATTTTATAAATCAAGCAAGGGACATGTTGATGATTTATTGAAACAAAATTTTAGTATAAGATATAAGTAAGAATTAACAATGACAATACAACTTATAAAGATGGCTACTAAATTACTTAGCGGTCAATAAAAGAAGAGATTTTAAAAATATGGAAAATCTAAACGAAAAAAAATTAAATCAACAAAATAGCGAGACAAAAAATCAAGGACAAAATTTTCCTAATAAATCATCCCAAAAATCAAATCACAACCTAAAAATTATTATCGGTATTTTAATTGTTTTGCTAATCGCAAATATTGGTATCGCTGGCCTTTATGTTTATAAAAGCAAAACAACAACTGAAAATAGGCAAATTACCTCAACAGAAAATCCAACAGTTACACCCAAATCCGCTGTTTCAAATCACAACGAGCAAAACTCTATAAATTACAGCGTGGTAGTAAAAGAAAACCCCACCGAAAAAACAAAAACTGATATTTATTTGAAGAATCTGAAATCTGGCCAAGAAACTTTTTTCATCACTCTTTCAGACATATACAGAAACCATTATCACAACGCCGAATATCATAATGGTAATCTTTACATAATTCATCGAACCGGCGGAGATACCGGCTATCAAACTAATCCAAATTGGACAGATGAATTATGGAGATATAACCAACAGAAACAAGGTCAAAAATTATATTCTGTTAAAGGGTTGGATTTCCGCGTACCTGACGACGAAAAAATGATTGCCATTATTACTGATAAAGAATTTAATTTGCTTAATAATACTGGAAGTAAAATTAAAACTTTTCAAAGTAATGAAGTTATTGCAAGTCCTCAAAGCAACCCAATGTTCGGATTTCTTGCTTGGGGATCAAATGCAATATGGTTAGATAATACCTTTGGATCAAGTTTAGCTGGGATAGTAAAAATAGACACATCAAATTATGCTGTTACGAAATATGACCTTTCAGCATTGCCGACAGGACCAGAATTTACAATCAATGTTTATAAAGAGAAAATTGTTTTTAGCAATTATCCGGCTATATTTGATGTAGATAGTGCACAGGAATATGAACAGAGTGGCTCAAAGGTCAATTTGATTGTTTATGACTTAAAATCTAAAGCTCAACAAACAATTGCAACATCAATCACAAAAAAGTTTGACCCGAAATGGCTTGACGAAAATACTCTTGAATACAATAATCCAAACGGAACAGGAAGGTTAACAAAACAAATTTGATGTAAAATTAATTCATGACAATAGATAAATCTCCACCTGAAGGCTACGAAATCGCTCATGTCCTCTCAGAAAAAAGAGATAAATATGATTCTTTGTCAAAATTCACCAAAGACACTCTTCCAAAAAACCCTGATCAAACTGGCAAAAAAGATACTAAAATAATTAATTCAGATACTCCAAAAACTGAATAATCATGTGTTAATATACATTGCCCCGCTGTGGCCCGCCTGCAAAAGCTGTTGCTTTAGCAACTGCGGGCAGGTGAAATTATAGACATTTAACAACTTGCCGCTGTGGTGAAATTGGTATACACGTACGCTTTAGGAGCGTATATCGAAAGATGTGGAGGTTCGAGTCCTCTCAGCGGCACTCCTATTTGCTAAACTAAATCATGGTTTATATATTCTTATTGTTTCTCAGCCTCTTTCTTTCTCTTCCCAATCCATCTTTTGCCCAAGCAGACCTAATTTCTCAATACCAAAACGACTATCAATTTGAACTTGACCAATATCAAAAACTTTACCAAGACTACTTAGAAAAAAAACAAGTCAACCAAAAATACAACACCATAAACACCGAAAAAGAACTCATTCAATCAACCAAGTCATCCCTTTCTTCACGAAACCAACTACTACTAAATTATCTTCGCTATCTTCGGGTAAAAATAGACTCATTTAAAATTATGGAGCCGCAATCCACTCAAACCATTCAAAACCAACTATCTCAACAAGAAACCTGGCTCGAATCCCAAAAACTAGCCATCAACCAACTAAGCGATCTGCCCCAAATCCAAACCTGGGCTAAAAACTTTAAGACTCAATACGTTCAAATTCAAAAATCCATGTATTCGGCTCTTATTCAACACGATGTTAATCTTCAACTTCAAATTATTGAATATCTCAAAGATCTCACCGACGTTATCAAAAACGACTCAATAGCTTTACAAGAATCCAATCAATGGTTTATCAGTTTTCCTCAACAATTCGAAATTTCCCAAAATTATCTTCAAACCGCTGGCACTTATTATCAAAAAAACCAAACCGGTAATCGATTCCAAAATTTTTACCCCGAATCCAAAAAAGAACTTGAACGTTCAAGAACAATTCTAAAAAACCTCAACTCTGACCTAAAATCAATCATTACTAAATTTTTAAACTAACCATGGCCGAAATTATTTACCAAAACCCCGACGATCTTCAAAACAATCCCATTTCCTCTTCTGATACCAAAATTAATCCAAAAAAAATCAAACTTCCACCCCCCACCCCAAAAATATTTGCTCTAATAATTCTCTTTGCAATTATTTTTATCCTTTTTATTATTAGCCTTTTTATCAACCAAAAAGTCCCATCTGCTCCAATCATTCCTACCCCAACTTCTATTCCTGTTGTTAAAGTTACTCCCCAAGCTCAAATTCCCACCCAATATCAAGCACAATTCGACCAAATTGACGAATTACTCAATCAACAAGAAATTCTTACTCCGCCCCAAGTAGATCAAGATCTAGGTCTTTAGTTATTTTCTCGACAAATATCCGCCCGTCTCAGTACTTACCATTATTTCATCACCCACTTTGACAAACAAAGGCACCAACACTTTTGCCCCAGTATCCGTCATCGCCGGTTTTAAGGCATTAGTCGCTGTATCACCTTTAACCGAATTTTCTGTCTCGATTACTTTACACACAATACTTTTGGGTAATGTCACTCCTACCGGAGTCTCTTCATAAAACTTAATTCTGTAAAGCAAACCTTCTTTTAAATATTGCTTGTCCTCTCCTAAAACATCCGCCGAAACACTGTATTGCTCATATGTTCTTGGTTCGATAAATACATAATTACTTCCATCAAAATAAGAATACTCAGCTTCATGAGTTTCCACCAAAACCTCTTCAACTTTTTCCCCCGATTTATAGGTGTAGTCAACCACTCTTCCTCCAAATAACGACTTGAGTTTTATCCGATAAAAGGCTGAACCTTTTCCTGGACTCACAAATGTAGTGTCCACTACCATATTTGGTTCATCATGAAAAATAATATACATTCCTTTTTTTAATTGCGCAGTCGAAATCATTCCCATAGAGGATATTGTAAATCTTCAACCTTCAGACTTCAATCTTCAAAAGGAAAAACCCATTAATTGTAGATTGTAGATTGAAGATTAAATTAGTGACCAAAAAAAAATCCCAGAGCATGCTTTTAGAGGAGCCACCCCGGGATCTATATGTAGAATAACAAAATATTATAAGTATGTCAACTTACCCACTATTACACACTAAAAAGTTCCTGTCTCCATCTCTTTTATAAACTGATTTACTCCATATGCCCAAGAACCATTTGAACTTGGACAATATTTTTTCATAATCAATTCCGGAGTATTCATTCCCTTATCAAAATATTCTCTTTTTAAATATTCAGCATAGCTTCTTAAAGCTATCTCATAGTTTTCAAACTTTAAAGTTCCTTTGCTATGTATCCCATATCCCCAACAATTATAGCTATCTTCAGGTATTTTTTTACACAAATTCGACTCCTGCTGAGCAATTGCCACCATCCAATAATATTCAAAACCATAATCTTGTGATAATTCAAAAATTAAATCCGCATAAGGCGCCAGAGGCGATTTATACTTTTCCAAATACCTTTTTATTATCAAAGGTCTAGCGTCCTCGCTCCCTATCTCATCAGAAATAAATACTTCTTCAATTTCCCGACTATTTGCTTCACCCAAAATCACTCCCTTATCCTTTTCCGGACCGTCAAACACCGAAAAAGTCAGCACATTTTTTGAACCAGTTAAACTATTTAAGTTGTAAATTTCCCACGCCAAAAGAGAAATGCTCGACACAATAAACAAACCCACAAAAAATATTCTGGCAACTTTTTGAACTAAAATATTCATATGAAAACTAAATTCATGATATCATACCCACAATGACAGTTACCAAAAAACCCACTCAAAAAACTCCCCAAGATTCCACTTTTACATTCAAACTTAGCCTTAAATCAGACCAAATCAAAGACGAGTATCAAAAATACCTAAAAAAAATGAACTCTGAGGTTCAAACAAAAGGTTTTCGCAAAGGCCGTTCACCGGTGGACTTAGTTGAACAAAATATTTCCCTACCTGATGTACTTTCTGAAATTGCTTCACATCTTATTTCCCATCAATACAGCGACAAAATCAAAGATCTCAAACTTCAACCTATTATTCAACCAAAAATTAAATTAATTAACCCTCCTTTAGAGTTAGACAAAGATTGGCAAGTTGAAGTAATTGGTTGCCAAAAACCAGCAATTACTCTTAATTCAAATTATAAAAAAGATATTAAAAAACTTAACTCAAATAAGCCCGAAAAAAATGACAATAACAAGCATCTTGACCAAATAATCACGACTCTTTTGAAACATATCAAAGTTACTCTACCTCCAATTCTCATCGAGACCGACGTTTCAGCTCATTTTAACTCCTTATTTGCCGAATTGGAAAAAAACAAAACCACTCTTGATCAATATTTAGAAAGCAAAAAACAAACTCCAGAAGAGTATCAAAAAGCTATCGAATCCCAAATTGCCAAAGAATGGTCTCTAAACCTGGCCATTGACCAAATTGCCGCCGATGAAAAAATCACTGTTACCCCAGACCAAGTAAGTGCTGTCAGCCAAAATAATCCCCAATTCAAAGAAAACTTAAATATGGTCTATTTTTTGATTCTCCAACAGAAAGTGATTAAATTCTTACAAGACCTATAATAGATATTTGAATCGATTTCTGCTATAATTTGCCCCATGGCAGGTGGTTTTGTCTTCAAAACTAACAATAAGCAAAAACAAAAACTGGGCTCAAACAACGAAAAAATTGCCGAGTCTATCCAATCTTTTGCGCCTGATACCCAAAAACCCAAAAAATCCACTTCTGGTTTAAGAGGTATTTTAGGTTTAAATCAAAAAATTGAACTAAATAAATCTGCTCCCAAAGAATCTTGGAGTCAGGAATTCCTTCACGGCTTAAATCATCTGGTTAACGAAGAAAAAGTCCTTTTGGACAATAAACAAAAAGAGATCCAAAAAGCCATTGACGAAATTCGCCAGGAAATTAAAAAACTTTATCAATCCAGTCAAGTTCTAGATCGAGAAATCGAAAAAACCGTTTTCCAGCCAGTTATCGAATCCAGTCAATACCAACTTAATTTCCTCGTTCGTCTAAAAAATATCATCATCAGCTTTCGCCAAAATATTTCGCAAGCCTCTGTTTGGTTAGAATCTTTTCAATCAAAAAAGAGAAAGAAAAACGCTTTTTGGTCAAAAGTTAAAAGCAAAACCGGCGGCGAACAATACCTCAATAGTGGTGAACACTCAGCCTCCAGAAGTATTAATTAATTTGCTATAATTCCTTTGTTTGAGTCTTTAGCCATTGCCCGTCCGAAGCCAAAGGCGGAGGAGGGTCAGTTGGTTACAAAAATATTTGAGTCTATAGCTCAGTTGGTTAGAGCGCTTCGTTGACATCGAAGAGGTCAGAGGTTCGAGTCCTCTTAGACTCACCATTTGAATATTTAAAAACTTTATATCATTTTCCCTCTTTTTAGATTAAAATAACCTTATAATTATGTCATTAACCGACGCCTCTCAACACCAAGACGACCAAGCTTACAAAATTCGCCACAGTGCCGAACATATTCTCACTCAGGCCATGCAACGGCTTTATGGCCCAGATAAATTTTATATGGCTATGGGTCCAGCCACCGACGATGGTTTTTATTTTGATTTTGAATCTTTAAACGACTTTAAAATATCTGAAGAAGATTTTACCCGTATTGAAGCCGAAATGGCCAAAATTGTCAAAGAAAATCTCCCTATAACTCAAAAAATAATCTCGATAGATGAAGCTAAAAAACTATTCGCCGATAATCCCTACAAAATTGAATGGCTTGACTCTATCACTGATAGGGGAGAAAAGATTAGTGTTTATTGGACCGCCGATCAATTTGTCGATCTTTGTGCCGGTCCTCACGTCGATTTCACTAAACAAGTCACCGCTTTCAAATTACTTTCCATCGCCGGAGCCTATTGGCACGGAGACGAAAAAAACAAAATGCTCACCCGTATTTACGGCGTTGCCTTTGACTCAAAAGACAAATTAAAAGAATATTTAAAAAATCTAGAAGAGGCCAAAAAACGCGATCATCGCAAACTAGGCAAGGAACTTGGTCTTTTTACTTTTTCCGAACTAATCGGTAGTGGTTTACCTCTCTACACCCCCAAAGGCGCTTTTATTCGTCTCGCTGTCAATAATTATGTCGAATCAACTCAATTGGCCCAGGGCTACACTCAAGTATGGACTCCTCAAATTGCCAAAGCCAAACTATTCCAAATTTCCGGTCATTATGACAAATACAAAGACAGTATGTTTCGAGTTGTCAGCAATTACAGTGATGAAGAATTTTTTCTAAAACCCATGAATTGTCCTCAACACACCCAAATATATGCCGCCCAACCTCATAGCTATCGTGATTTACCTCTCCGCTATACCGATTTTGCCATGTTGTATCGCGATGAAAAACCTGGTGAACTAAATGGTTTAGCCCGTGTCCGGTCCTTCTCTCAAGATGACTGCCATGTCTTTTGTCGTGAGGATCAGGTTGATGAAGAAGTTGATAGAGCCCTGATAATGACCAAAGAAATTATGGACACCTTTGGTCTTAAATACAAATATCGTCTTTCCACCCGTGATCCTAATCAACCCGAAAAGTTTTTAGGTGACCCCAAAATGTGGGACAAGGTTGAAGCCTGGGCAGTAAAAATCATGAAAAGAAATAAAATCGAATATTTTGATGGACCCGGAGAAGCCGCTTTTTATGCCCCAAAAATGGATTTAATCGCCACTGACGCCCTTAATCGTGAATGGCAACTTTCCACTGTTCAAATCGACTATGTCATGCCCGAAAGGTTTGATCTTGAATATATTTCCCAAGACGGTACCAAAAAACGCCCAGTCATGCTTCATCGGGCTATTATCGGCTCCCCTGAAAGGTTTTTAATGATACTTTTAGAACATTTTGCCGGCGCTTTTCCTGTATGGCTCTCACCACTTCAAGCAAAAATTATTCCCATCACCGATTCTCAACACGAATACGCCCAACAAGTCGCCGACACATTAACAAAAGAGGGGATTAGGGTTGAAGTAGATCAACGCTCCGAAAAAATGCAATCCAAAATCCGTGACGCCCAAATGCAAAAAATTCCCTATATGCTTATTATCGGAGCTCGTGAAGTCGAACAACACTGCTTGGCAGTGCGTCAACGTGATGAACAAGACCTCGGCGCCATGCCTGTTGACGAATTTATTAAGCAAATTAAGGAACAAATCAACAATAAGTCCCTGAATCTGATAAAATAACTCTACAAAATTATGGGTAGCTATCGAAACCAAAAAAACACTAAGTTTTACAAAATAAATCAATATATCAATCATCCTGAAATCCGACTTTTAGATGAGGAAGGCAAACAAATCGGGATAATGCCTATTGGGGAAGCTCGCACCAGATCCTTCGAATCAGGTTTAGATTTAGTCGAAATCAACGGTTCTTCTAAGCCTCCGGTGGTTAAATTAATTAGCTTTTCCAAATTCAAATATCAGGAATCCAAAAAAACCCAAGCCGAAAAAAAAGGTGCCAAAGGCGGTGACGTCAAAGAAATTCAAATGTCTCCCTTCATTGGTCAAAGTGATTACGAAACCCGTCTCAAAAAAACCCAAAGGTTTTTATCTACTGGAAATAAAGTCAAATTAAGTATAAAATTCCTTGGTCGCCAGATTCAAAGGAAAGAATTTGGCTATGATTTAGTCAATAAATATCTTTCTGATCTCAAAGAATATGCTGTTCCCGAATCAGAAGCCAGATTTATGGGCAAAAGGTTAATCATCACCTTAACACCCGTTAAAAAAACAACTAAACAAAAACAAGATGAAAAAACCAAGTAAAAAATTTCGAATTAGAAAATCAGTCAGCAACCGGTTTGAAGTCACTAAAACCGGTAAAGTTCTTCGCAGCTCTTCTTTTAATCGACATCTTCGCCGAAAAAAGAGTAAAAAACAACTGCGACGTCTTAAAGGCAAACAGCCCGTTTTAGGTAGATTTGCCCTCAAAGTAAAAAAATTATTAGGTAAAGCTTAAAAAAATGAGAGTAAAAACCGGCACAGTCCGTCGAAAAGGGCACAAAAAAGTTTTGGTTCAAGCCAAAGGTTTTTGGATGACTCGTCACAAAAGATTTAAAGTTGCCAACGAAGCCGTCATGCACGCCGGTCAATACGCCTACAATGGTCGACGTATCCGTCGCCGTGATATGCGCAAACTTTGGATTGTCCGTCTAAATGCCGCTCTCAAACCATTCGAAGTCAAGTACTCCACCTTTATCAAAATGATGTCTGATAAAAAAGTCACTCTCAACCGCAAAATCCTATCCGAGTTGTCAATCAACGATCCCCCCGTTTTTGCCTCGATTGTCCAAAACATCAAGAAATAAAGAATGCTAAAATCCTAATATAATGGATCAACTCAATCAAATAGTCTCCCTTCTGACCGATAAACTCGAAAAAATTGAAACTATTGACCAAATTGAAGCTATAGAAGTTGAATATCTCGGCCGAAAGGGGATTATTAATCAATTATTTTCCCAAATCAAAACAACTCCTAACCCCCGCGAATATGGACAACTTCTAAATCAACTTAAAAATGAGATTGAAGAACTAATAGATAACAAATCTGTTTCTATTGATTCTATAAATCAAAATATTTCAAACGAAAAATTGGCTTCGCCCGCCGTAGCTTTAGCGAAGGTGGGCCATCTTCACCCCATCACCCAAACCGAAAGACACCTAAATCAAATTTTTCGGAATCTCGGTTTTTCCACTTATCACGGACCGGAAATCGAAACCGACGAATTCTGTTTTCAGCGCCTAAACGTTCCTCAAAACCATCCGGCCCGGGACATGCAAGACAGTATTTACATTCAAAAACCCGACTTTTTGCTCCGCACCCAAACATCCTCCATTGAAGCCAGATTATTGGCTAATCAAAAACCTCCTTTCAAAGTCGCTTTCCCGGGCTCTGTTTATCGAAACGAAAAAGTAAACCGCAGCAATCATTTTATTTTTCATCAATATCAAGCTGTCGTGGTTGACAAAAATGTCACCATGAAAGATCTAATCGGCACCATGGATCTGATGTTTAAACAACTTTATGGTCAAGATGTCACTATCCGTTACCGCTGTAAATACTATCCCGAAGTTGAGCCAGGTGTTGGCCCCGATATGCTTTGTTTTCACTGCCTTGGTAAAGGTTGTTCTTTGTGTAAACACGCCGGTTGGATCGAAATGGGCGGCTCAGGTATGATTCACCCCTTAGTTTTAAAAATGGCTGGAATTGACCCAAAAACTTGGACCGGATTTGCTTTTGGTATGGGTCTTGATCGTCTTACCATGGCTCAAAAAAATATTAAAGACATTCGTACCTTACTTGGCGGCAATCTGGCCTACAAACCAAATCAACTATGAAAATAATTTATTCCCACCTAAAACAATTTCTCCCTGACTTAGACATCAAACCCAGCAAACTTCGTGATGATATTACCCTTATCGGCCATTTCACTAACTACTTTGAAACTGTTCCCCCTCTTGTCAAAGAGGGGTCAGGGGAGATTGATTATGTTTTTGATTTAGACATAAAAGTAAATAGGGGAGACTGTTTAGGTTATTACGGTCTAGCCCGCGATTTGGCTGTCTTTTATAACCTAAAACTAAACATTCCTCAAATCCCCACCCTAAATTTCAACACCAAAAATCCATCGATATCCATCAATTCGACCGATGTATCAAGAATTCAAGCTGTTAAATTAACCGGGGTCATTAATTCCACCTCTCCCCAATGGCTAACCAAATTTTTAACTCTCCATCAAATCAACCCCATCAATCTGGTTGTCGATCTAACCAATTACATTATGATTCTCTACGGTATTCCCTGTCACGCCTTCGACATCGCCAAAACCAGTGATTCCCTCATTTGGGAAAACAATCTAAATAACAAATACCCCAAATTTACTACCCTTGACGGCACTGTTCTGAAACTAGACCCTCAAAATTTAGTCATTACCAATTCCCAACAACCTCTTTCTCTGTCTTTTATCGGCGGTAAAAATTCCGGTATCGATCTTTCCACTAAAGATGTTATTTTAGAAATGGCTATTTACAACCGCTCCCGCGTTCGGACTGATTCTAAAACTCTCAAAACTGTTACCGAGGCTTCTATTAGACTCGAAAAACACCTCGACCCCGAAACTATTCCTCTGGCTTTTTCTCAATTAATTTACCTGATTCAAAAACATACCAAAGCCACCATAGGCTCTTCACTTTTTGATCATTATCCACAACCGGTAATATCACCTAAAATTGACTTCGACCCCCAGTTTCCTTCCCTCATTTCCGGCATCAACATNNNNACTCCTCCCTCAATTCGTCCCGATTTAACCCTAAGCCACGATTTAGCTGAAGAAGTCATCCGTTTTTACGGTTACCACCACATTCCTACCAACCAACCCCTCCCGGCCTCACCTGCCCCTGATATTACTCCAAAAATTCTCCACCTTGTTGAAATGACCAAGGATAAGCTCGTCTCCCTGGGCTACGACGAAGTTTTGTCCTGGCCACTGGTATCGACAGCCCTCGACCCAAAAACTATCGTTAGCACTCAAGATAACATCAACAGCAACTTTCCCTATTTGCGCCAAAACATAATTCAGTCTCTCAAGCCCCAAGTTGACCAATACCTCCGTCTCAAACTAAATAAACCCCAAATTTTTGAAATTGGCAAAATTTATTTTCAGACCAATAACCAATATACAGAAAAATATGCCCTCGGGATGTATCACCCCTCTTTACCACAACTTCAAAAAGATCTCGATCTTCTTGGTCTTAAACCAGTCGCTTTCGATGATAACTACGCCCAAATTATTCTTGACGACCAAGACTTTAGTCAAATTAAACCCTACATTCCTCAATCCGCCAACAATTCCGCCTACGAACTAACTCATCAGCTCATAATTCTTGATGCCAATCAAACCTTTGACGCTCCCCAAGACCCCCAAAAATTACTAGCCTCTTACCAACAAAAAATTAATCCCGATGTTTTATGGTCAATCGAAATTATCGATATTTACTCGAAGCCTGAAAAAAATATCTTCCGCTACACCTTCCGTGTTACCTACTTCAANNCTTTACTTCTCCGATTTTTTTTGTAAAATGTTTCTTTATGACCCGCAAACAAGAAGTCCTAAACTCTGAACAACCAAAGCGCATTGATTCTACTACTAACCAAGCTATAAATATTGATAGTGGGGAACTATCTCAAAAAGAAATAATTCAAAGAATCAGGGAAAAAAGTCAGATAGAAGGTAAAAACGAAGGCTTCAAATCTCTCCACCGCTAACAGTTAGCACTCGACTCAATCGACTGCTAACATATCTATCAAAATATAAATTACCTAATCATAGGGATAATTTAACTATCATTTTATATCAATAGATATCAGATACCAGTTGGAACAATACTTGGAACAATACTCGGACTCAAAATTATCGTTGGAGAGGGGATTGCCGTCGGCATTGGAGTTGGTGAAGGCTGAAAGTTCCAATCCATATTTACCCCAATTTTTATTTCCCGACTGGCCTCATTACCCTCTTTATCTTTTACCCACGCCCTTAGTGTGTACTTGCCGTTGTTCAAATTTAACTCAGTTTCAAAAGGCCTATCTTTCCAAGTCTTTCTTTCTTCACCATTAACCCAAAGTTTCGCTTCCTCAATTTTGTTAACCGAGCTGGTTCTCAGTTTAACTGTAAACTCATTATTCTGTTTAGACTCATTGCTTGGATTCTCAAAGTCCACCGTTACCAAACCATCACTTCGACAATATTCACTCGGGGGATAATACTTATCCTTATTCTCTAAACCGGCAATCCAGCTGTCAATTCCCTCCTGCCACCTGTTTTTCCCATCACTCGACACTGGGTCTTCTTCTCTAAATCTAAAATATTCCTTCTCGTCATAATTACCCGAACTTACATCCGCCGGTGGTGCTAAACCATCCTTATCCCGGCATACTTTTAATTTTAAATGAATTGGATCAGCTGTTTTTGGTTGGGTCCCATCAATAAAATAAGCCTTTTTAGCAGGGAAACCATCATGAGCCGGATAACCCGAAACTGCATCAACTTCAATATTTACAATTTTATCCGGAATCGGAAAATCCTGTTTAGGCCTGCCTTTTATCCCCTCAACCATAATCCTCCGCCAAATCGGTGTCGCCCCCGACACACCCGAAGCCACTCGACCCATTTCGCTATTATCATTATTTCCCACCCAAGACAAAGTCAGTAAATTAGGTGTCCAGCCAATTGCCCAGTTGTCTCTTTTGTCGTTGGTAGTTCCCGTCTTAACCGCCACTTGATAATTTGGAATTATCAAACCATTAACAGCTCCGAAAGTTAATTGTCTGGCCGAATTGTCCATTAATATTTCCGAAATGATAAAGGCCTCTTGTGGACTCATCACCTGTCTTCCCTCAATTTGCTTAAATTCCTCCAACACTCTACCATTACGATCTTCTACTTTCAAAACTCCGGTTAGCTCCACTTTTTTACCACCGTTGGCAAACGAGCTATAAGCTGCCGCCATCTCTGTCATTTTTACTTCAGCTCCTCCCAGGGTTACTGCCAAACCAAATCTTTTCATGTTTTCACTATTCGGTTCCAAAGTATTTAATCCCATATCATAGGCTTGTTGCAACATATTTTTCAAACCCACGTTTGCCAACATCTTTACCGCCGTTGTATTTATCGAATTTCCCAATGCCTCCTTAAGCGACATCGGCCCATTAAATTTACCATTGTAATTATTTGGAGCATAGTCTTTTTGCCCAGGTCCTCCTGGAAAAACCACCGGCGCATCCATTATCAAACTCGAAGCCGTCCACCCTTTTCTAATCGCCGTCAAATAAGTAATTGGCTTAATTGCCGAACCAGGCTGTCTCAACGACTGAGTCACCACATTAAATTTACCGTCTGTTTTATCTGAAAAATAATCCCTCGACCCTACCATTGCCAACACCTGTCCAGTCACCGGATCAACCACCAGGGCTGCTCCATTACTAATTCCCATTGATTCCGCCTTATCAATCTCCTCACCCACAATTTTTTCCGCTTCTTTTTGCATTTCCAAATCCAAACTAGTCGTAATTTGCAGTCCTCCGCCCTCAACTACTTCCTCACCATATTTTTCCGACAAAACTTCTTTTACCCACAACACAAAATGAGGCGCCGCAATCGTCGTCCTGCCATCCTTAAATTCATAGCCTTTAACCACTTCCATTGTTTGATCCATCAAATCCTGACTAATATAACCATCTTCCACCATTCTGTTCAGCACATGACGGCTCCGATCAACATAAGCTGTTGGTGTTTTTGAAAAAGGGGAGTAGACACTCGGTAATTGCGGCAATCCCGCCAAAATTGCCGATTCAGCCAGATTTAAGTCTTTCACTGATTTCCCAAAATATTGCTCGACCGCACTTCCCACCCCCCAACTGGCACCACCATACGGGGCTTCGTTTAAGTACATCAACAAAATTTCATCTTTACTATATTTTGCTTCAATCTGAATCGACAAAATTAATTCCCGAATTTTTCTAGTAACTGTTCTTTCCGTCGACAGTAAAACATTTCTCGACAACTGTTGAGTTAAAGTTGATCCACCGGTAATTTTTCCAAAATAAAACACATTTTTTATTATCCTAAATGGTGTCAACGGATCAAAACCCTGATGCTTATAAAAATCCTTGTCTTCCACTGCCACTGTTGCCTGTTTCAAATATTCCGGGATATCTTCCCAAACCACCGGCGTTCTTTTCGCATCTTTATAAACATCATAAAGCAATTCTCCGTTTCGGTCATAAATCCGGCTGGCGAAACCCTCCCTCCTGACCACACTGGTTGGTGTCGGTAAATCTTTTGAAAACCAAACCAACAATATCATCAATAAAATCACCGACAGCACCATTCCCCCCAAAGCTACCATCAACACTCTCATCCAAAATTTTCGCTTATCTATTCTTTTTCTCATTTCGACTATTCTTATTTTAACCGAAGCCAAAACTAATTCCACTTTATGTTTTAGCCAGAGCCAGTAATACCTTATTTTTTGCTTCATTTAGATTAAAATGCTTATAAAAGGCAACATTCCCGAGGCCAACAACGCCAAAGC
>DFZG01000011.1 GCA_002382075.1 Candidatus Shapirobacteria bacterium UBA4062 | reverse complement strand
GTTATAAAATTTACGATGTAGATGAGGCGGTGAACTTGGTGGCGGCTCGGGAAACAGGAAGAAGGTGGAATGGTCAAAAGGTAGCGGTGATTTTGGATAAAAATATAATGAGTGATCGGGAAAAATTGGGGGCAAATTATGTAGTATTGAAGGGTGATTTGTATGATGTTAGGGCGGGGATTAAGGGTTTTAAAAGTGTCAGAGATATTGAAAAATTCGAAAGAATTATGGGGCCGGAGGGAATTGAGGTTAAGGGAGTGAAAGGTAAAGAGGGGGGAGTGGTGGTTTATGATATTGGCAACAAAAATAGACACTAAGGCAGGCTTGTGATAGAATCGAGAGATTAAAAATTATTGATCTAATGCGATAATCCTGGGGAAAAAACCCAGCATTGGATTTATTAAAAAGGATATCTTCCGACGCTAAAGCTATGGAAGGATAAAAAAATGGCAGAAAAAAAGAAAGTAATAACTAAAACGGTTAATCGAACCGGCAAGAATTTGATTAAAAAAGCCCTAGTGGTAAAGAATAAAAAAGCAGCTTCGAACCTAGAAACAGAAAAAATCAAAAAGCTAAATGAAAAAAAATTAGCGGAGAAAAACAAGATAGCCAAAGGTAATGAAGAGGTTAAAGAGGTGGTGGTTAAAAAAGATAAGGCTAAAGAAGACAAAGAATATGAACTAACAATTGGTTTGAAAGATTTATTGGGAGCAGGTTGTCATTTGGGACACAAAGTTTCCAAAACTCATCCAAAAGCTCGCGAAAATATATATATGTCCAAAGACGGAATTGAGATTTTTGACTTGGTTAAAACAATGGAGAATCTAAAGAAAGCTTGTACCTTTATATATAACGCTAAAAGAAATGGTAAACAAATTATTTTGGTAGGGACTAAGAGGCAATCAAAAGAAGTGGTTAAAAGAGTGGCCTTGGATGCCGGAGTACCTTATGTAATCGATAGATGGTTGGGTGGGACTATTACGAACTGGGAACAAATAAGAAAAAATATTAAAAAGTTGGTGGATATAAAATCTAATTTAGAAGCGGGAAAATATACTGAAAGTACCAAAAAAGAGATTTCGGAAATGAAAAAAGAAGTGATTAGGTTGGAAAGAATCGTGGGTGGTTTGACAAGCCTGGATAAACTTTTTGAGGTCGTATTCGTGGTCGATGCTGGTTTTGAAAAAACAGCAATTCGGGAAGCTGGTCTTAAAGGAATAAAAACAGTGGCAATGGTGGATACTGATGCCAATCCTTTTAAAATTGATTTCCCGATTCCGGCCAACGACGACAGTGTCAAGTCGGTCAACTTGATTGTCGAAGAGGTTGGTAAAGCAATTAAAGCGGCGGGGGTTAAATAAATCTTCAATCTACAATCTACAATTAAGAATTAAGAATTAAAAACAATAAAAATTCTAAAGACTAAAGCCTAAAATATAAATTAAAATAAAAATATGGATAATAAAAATATGATAGAACTGGTTAAAAAAATGCGAGCGGAGATGGGTTTGGGGATAATGGAAATTAAATCAGCCCTGGAAGAAGCAAAAGGGGATGAGAAAAAAGCCAAAGAAATATTGAAGGAAAAAGGCTTTGAAAAAGCAAAAAAGAAAGCCGAAAGAGAAATTAAGGCTGGGCGGGTTTTTACTTATACCCATAGTACCGGGACAATTGGGGTGATGGTGGAATTATTGTGTGAGACTGATTTTGTGGCTAAAAACGAAGAATTTATGGCAGTGGGAAGGGATATTGCCCTTCAGGTAGCGGCCATGAATCCAAAAAATGATAAGGAATTGCTAAAACAGGATTATATAAAAGATGGGTCGATGAAGGTAAATGATTTAATAGTGGGATTGGTGGCCAAGTTTGGGGAAAATATTAAACTTGGTCGATTTGAGAGATTTGAGGTGTAAAATTCAAACCCCCCGTACCCCCCTTGATGAAGGGGGGTTATATTATTAATGAATATGAAGTATCGAGGGACAGACGAGGGAAGGGCAAAGGTTGGCCATTGGAAGTATTTAGATGATTTGAGAAATTTAGCCAAAGAAAATCGAAAAAAACCCACTGAAGCAGAGGAGATTGTTTGGAAAATTATCAGAAAAAAAATTCTAGGTTATAAATTCACTAGGCAAAAGCCAATAGCAAGATTTATAGTTGATTTCTATTGTTCGAAAATTTTGATGGTTATAGAGGTTGATGGAGAAATTCATGATGAGACTTTAGAAAAAGACAGGGGGAGAGATAAAATATTGTCGGCTATGGGCATAAAAACATTTCGAATTAAAAACAGTGAAATAATTGGGAAAGAAAACGAGCTTTATAGTAAATTGAAAGAGATTATTATCGAAAGATCTAAAGAATTTTAGGTTCTCACCTTTATCAAGGGGAGAACCATTTAGGAGAGGGGTTTTGTTATAATAAGCCATGATAAATTTTGTGGACGTCAAAACCAGAATGGATAAGATAGTGGAAATTTTTGTAAATGATATTGGATCGATACGAACGGGGAGAGCGACACCGGGTTTGATTGAAAACGTGGTGGTGTCGGTTTACGGTGGACAAAAAATGAGATTGATTGAACTGGGGTCGATTGAGGTGGCCGATGTGAGAACCTTGACTTTTACCCCTTGGGATCAGAGTGCTATTAGAGAAATTAGTAATGGGATTGCCGCGGCTAATATTGGGATGAATCCGGTGGTCGATGGAGCAATTGTGAGGATGAGTTTGCCAATGATGACTCAAGAGCAAAGAGAGGATTATGTGAAACTTTTGGGGAGAAAATTGGAAGGAGCGAGGGGTATGATTCGGGATGCCAGAGCCGATAATCGAAAAGATTTGATGGATGCCAAAAACGAAAAAACAATTTCGGAGGATGAATTTAAGAGGGATGAGACAGAATTGCAAAAAGTGACCGATGAGTATATTGGTAAACTGGAAGCTTTGGCAAAAAAGAAAGAAGCGGAGATAAGAGCCTGAAAACAATCTTCAATCTTCAATCTTCAATCTTCAATCTTCAATCTTCAATCTTCAAACTATAATTGTAAATTGTAGATTCAAGATTTATAAATGAGGGGGGAGTGGGGTAAAATAGATGGATATGGATATCTTTATTTTTGTTATAGCGTTGTCGATTTTAGTATTGGTACATGAATTTGGTCATTACTTTGCGGCCAAAATTACTGGAGTCAAAGTGGAAGAATTTGGATTGGGTTTACCACCAAGAATTTTTGGAAAAAAAATCGGAGAAACAGTCTGGAGTTTAAATTGGTTACCGATTGGTGGATTTTGCCGATTATATGGAGAAGATGGTAACAAGCAGGGACATAGGGCTTTTAACAATAAAAATCCCTGGCAAAAAGGTTTAATAGTACTTGGGGGAGTGTTAATGAATTTGGTGTTGGCGGTGGTAATTTTTTCGACGGTTTATACGATTATGGGAGTGCCAAAAGAAACGGATAGGGTAAAAATTATCGGAGTGGCCGAGGGTTCGCCGGCAGAGGAAGCAGGATTGAAAGAAGATGATTGGATTAAAAAAGTGGGCGAGGTGGAAGTGAAAAAAGGCTCGGAATTGACACAGGAAGTGGAGAAATATAAGGGGAAAAGTGTGATTTTAATTGTGGGGAATGTAGGGAACGGTCTCGACCGTTCTGTACCCGTAGGCGACCGTTCTGTACCCGATGATTCCGTAGGCGATCGTTTCGTCCGAGTTGAGGTGAGGGAAAAGGCGCCGGAGGGAGAAGGGTTGATGGGGATAGTGATTAGCAACACGGAAATGGAAAAAGTGGCCTGGTGGCAGTTTTATAAAGGAATTGGAGCCGGTTTTAGGGAGGCTTATTTTTGGGGAGAGATAATTTTTTCGGGAGTGGCCAAAATGGTGGGATCGTTGTTTGCCGGTGATGTGCCCAAAGATGTATCCGGTCCTTTGGGGATTTTTGAAGCGACAAGTAGCATCAGGAGCAATCAGGGGTTGTTGGCAGTGATTCATTTTTTTGGAATTGTGTCGGTGAATTTGGCAGTAGTAAATATTTTGCCGTTTCCGGCTTTGGATGGAGGAAGGATAATTTTTGTGCTTTACGAAATAATTTTTAGGAAAAAAGCCAATGAGAAATTTGAAGTGGCGGTAAATAATTTAGGCATGTTGATACTATTAACTTTGTTGCTATTGATAACGGTAGGGGATGTGGGTAGATTGATAAGTAGGTAGAATCTACGACAGGTGTCGTAGATTCTAGATTCTTTTGATATATTGACCAGGTATGAAAAAAATGGTTTACTTTTTCAGACAGTATACTTTTTTTAACATATAAAAATATATCAAAATGATAAATAAAACCGGAAGAATAGGGAAAATGTTTAATTCGTACGGTTTGGCGCAAATTCCCTTGTTAATTGGATTATTGATTATGGCGATTGCGGTTCCGGTGGCGACGAAGCTAGTAGAAGAGAATCAGGATACCCGAAATTTGGCGACTAGTTGTGTGGCTGGAATTGTAAATACGTATGGTTGTGGTGGAACTGTGAGTGTATCTGTAGGAGCATATGGGTGTACAAATTCTGTTAATACAAAATGTCCAGCTGATAAATGGGCTCAGTTAAGCAGAACTAGTACTTGTAGTTGTAGTGCGGTTTGTGCGACGAGTACAGCTTGTTCTACTGCGAATCCACCTCCTGCGACATCTACTCCAAAACCGGCAGCGACAAGTACGCCAATACCAACAAAAACTTGTAGCTCTATTTACAATGCAACTGAGTGTGGATACACACCTGGTTGTTATTGGTACAACAATAAATGCAATGGGACAGCGCCAACAATTGGAATAGTAACACTGACCCCCAAGCCAACTTCGACTCCGGTTCCTGTTATTGTATGTTCTAGTATTACTAACGCGACTGAGTGTGGGTATACTCCAAATTGTTATTGGTATAACAATAAATGTAGTGGTGTTAAGCCGACGGTCGGTTTGGTAACTTTAACTCCTAAACCAACATCTTTACCTGATTGTTCTAGTTTAACTAGCTATAACACTTGTATTTTAAATAATAGTTGTTATTGGGATGTGGTTAATAAAAAGTGTTATGTTAGTCCCTCAATAGTATGTAAAACGATTACTAACGCTACAGAGTGTGGTTATACCCCAGGGTGTTATTGGTATAGCAACAAATGTAGTAATGTAAAACCAACTATTGGTTTGGTAACACTGACACCAAAACCTACGGTGACTTGTAGTACGGTTAATGATCCAACAGAGTGTGGCTATGTGCCAGGTTGTTATTGGTATGACAATAAGTGTACAAATGTAAAACCGACGATAGTATTGGTAACTTTGACACCTAAACCTTCAGGTGTTGTTACAGGCGGGCCGATTGTGACCGAGCCGCCGATTGTAATTACCAAACCTCCGGTGACCGGAACGGTATGTAAAGAAAGTTTGACTGGAAACTTATTGCAATGTTGTCATCCAGAGGATTCTGATGGTACCTCAAAAGATAGTTTGTGTGATTGGGCGGGTAAAGTGGCTACCTGTGGTGGAAGCGACTATTGCTGTCCAACTTTGAATGGCAACTGGACGACCGATATGACTAAATGTAATTTGAAGTGTACTACCTGTGCCAATGGCAAGAACCGAGCAATTGGTGATGCTGATTGTAATGGTGTGGTCGATGTTAATGATCGGTCGATATGGACTACCGAGTTTGTATCTGATGGAGGTAATAGAACAGAAAAAGATAGCTGGCTGTCTGATTTTGACTGTAACGGAGTGGTCGATGTTAATGACCGCACTATTTGGTCAACTAACTTTACAATTTAACTAAGATGATAATGAAGAATAAACTGGGAATAATAACAATCGCAATTTTGACAATTGCTTTGGTGGCCGGAATGATTCTCGTCAACCGAAATCAGGATACAAGGCGAAGTGCGGCTTTTGCTGAGGCGAAGGTGTTTTTGTTACCTTCAGAAGAAATTAACCATGAAGTAGGCGATAAATTTACGGTTCAACTTTGGATAGAGCCGGGAGATAAATTTGACGGTGATGGAAAGGCGAAAGTGCAAAATATCCAGACGATAATTTGTTACGGACCTGAGCTGGCTTTGGATACATCAGGTGAAGCAGAGGGAGTAAAAGAAACGGAAGCAAATGGTTTTGATGATGTGGCTTTGGCGAAAGTTAACGTGGTTGATGGAAAGAATTGTTTAAGCTTGGCGATTGTGGCTGATAATTTTGACAGAATTAAATCAGAGACTATGGAAGTAGGTAAAATTTATTTTTCATCAGTAAGTGAGGGTGAGGGGGAAATTACTATTAATAAAGACAAGACAGTAATTAGTGGTGAAAATAATGCCGATGCTTTGGATAAATATATTGATGTGGGAACGGTTGTAGGAACTAGCTATAAAATAGGTGGTGGTGATGATCCGATTATTACTCAACCGCCAATTTCGGGTGATTGGCCGGTTTTAAATTTCAAAATGGCTTTTAGAGACGTGACTCCGGAGGCGAAATGTGCGGTTAACAATAAAAATTATGTTAATGTGATTGCCTTGGGACCAGATGGAACCCGAAAATCTTATGATCAGATTCCGGTAAGAATTACTAATGAGAAAAATGAAAAAGGAGCAGCAATATTTGAGGGCTATGTAGAACTAGAGGGATTTGCTTTTAAAGATAATGTGGCCGTATTTTTGAAAGGACCAAGAGATTTACAATGGAAATATGGAAATAATAATCAAAATAGTTTTTATGATAAGGCAGGGGGAGAATTGAAAGGGTTAACTAATCAAGCTGGTGAAATGGTATTTGATTTTAGCGAATTTCCGCTGATTCCAGGTGATGTGACAGGGTTAACCGCAGGAGTGCAGGATGGAAAAATTGACGGTTTGGACTATTCTTTGATGATTACTAATGCGACAAGTAGGGTTAATGTAACGGAAGGAAAATTCTTAGCAACTGATTTGGATGGGGATTGCTGGACAGTCTCCAGAGATGTTAATGCTTTACTTTTGTCGATTAAAGAGAAGCAAGAGCAATTATATTAGTTAAAAATGAAAATGAACAAAACAAACATATTGAGAATTTTGATACCTTTAGTGGCGGTATTGGTGATTGTTGAATCGATTTATTTAGTGACAAGTTTGGTAAATAAAAATAATCAGGTAAAAGAAGTGGCCCAGAGTCCAATGTCTGACAAGAAGGTAAATATAAGTTTGCTAAGTCTAACGGAAAATTATGTAGTAGGTGAGCCATTTGAAGTGAAAGTGGTGATGGAGGCGGAAAATGATGTATTGGTAGATGCCGTGAATTTGTACATTCAATATGATCCAGAACAAATGACAGTATCCGAATTAACCTCTTTGGAGGCAATGCCACAGCCGACTTTTGCCAAGATAAGCGACAAGAAAGATATGATTGTGCTCAACTATTATATTGAGAGCGACGGATATCCTTTTTTGGCCCAACAACCGGTAGAAGTAGCTTCTTTTTTGGTGACCCCGACAGTTGTGGGAGAAATCAAAATGGATTTAAGTACTGGTGTTGAGGATAAAGATTCTGTTACCATGATAGTAGAAAACGGTACTAGTAAAGTGGTTCCGTTTACATCAAATAATTTAAGGATTGAAGTATTAGAGTAAAATGTCTAAAAAAATTAATACATTATTAGCGATTGCTGCTTTGTTTTTGGTAGTGCCGGTTAAGGCAGCTACGGCGGCAAATTTTACTCTGGCACCCCCCAGTGGAAGTTATCAGGTAAGTGAAGATTTTCCGGTGGATTTGGGGATTGTTTCAGGGACAGAGAAGGTAATGTCGGCAGATATTGTGGGAACTTTTGATGCTAGTAAAATGGAATTAAAATCGGCAGTGGTAACCGATACGATAAATTTTAGTAGTGAAATTGCGGCAAATATTGATAATACTGCTGGGACTTTTACCTTAATGTTGGTATCTTCAAAAATGGATCCTTATCAATCAGCGGTGATAAACGGGCCAGTAGTTAAATTAACTTTTATGGGAAAAACAGCAGGAACGGGAACGGTTAATTTTACTTGTAGTGGTACTTCTTATGAAGACAGTAATATTTTTAATCCTGATAATGCAGATGTAATAGTGTGTGGTTCGAATCAAAGTGGATCCTATACTTTTACAGGTGTGGGAGGAGATGATACTGTAGTCGATGATCCGGCACCAACTGATGCAGTAGTCGCGGCCACCGGAGAAACTGAATTGCCAAAAACCGGTAGTGCTTCAACAATTTTGGGTTTGATGATTTTTGGATTGGTGGGAATTGGTGGAGCTTTTATGTTGAGATTTTTGTAAATGAAAAAAATCAACCTTAAGTCAATAATTGTAATAGTAATTTTGTTGTTAGTTGGAGTTTTGGGTGTTTTGGGAATAAATACGGCTAGAACTTATTTGAGTGGAGCCAGTGGAGCAGCAGAACCAAAAGCGGTAAAAGCCCAGCCGGGGGAGGATGGAAGAAGTGCAATAATTTCTTGGACGTCTGATAAGCCATCGATGGGAATAGTTGAGTATGGGACAACACCAGCGAGTTTGTTGTTAAGAGCAATAGAATCGACTGAAGTGTCGAGTCACCAAGTGTCGTTAGCGCCCCTTAAACCAAATGTAAATTACTATTACCGAATAAGAGTGGGTGAGGATATTTTTGATAATAATGGGATTCCTTACTCTTTTAAAACCGGTGAAGGAACGGGGGAAATGGTGCAGGAAATGCCTCAGGGTGAGCAAATGATGCCAACGCAGATGCCTCAAAGTCAACCGCCACCAGCAGGAGTGGTTTGCCAGTCGGGAGTAGATTACAACAATGACGGAAAGATAAATAGTTTGGACATGATTGAATGCCGAAAACAGAATCCGCAATCAGCCAGTGCTCCGACAAGTTTCCCGGAGGCGACGACAGCGCCGACCAATCCTGATGGAGCATGTAAATCGGGAGTAGATTACAACAATGATGGAAAGATAAATAGTTTGGATATGGTAAAGTGTTTACAAGATAACGGATAATAGGTAAAATAGGCCTGTTTAGTAAAAGGAGGTGTTAGTTTAAATCAATGCCAATTATCGTAAAAAAGAAAAAAGGAGAATCTAAAGATGATGTTATCGGTCGATTCCGAAGATTGTCGATTGAAGAAGATATTTCCGAAGAAATAAAAAAAAGAACTGCTTATAGCAAACCTTCAGAAGAACGTTATGCTAAGAAAAAAATAATTTTATGGCGTAAAAAATGTCGACGCCGAGCAAAAAAAAGAAATGCTTAAAGATAAATTAAAAAAAGACAGTGTGGAAGCTTTGAAAAGCGGAGATAAATTTCGGGTGGGAGTGTTGAGATTTTTGATATCACTAATTGATAAAAAAGAATTATCATTGCCACCCGGAAGCTTGAAAGGAGAAGACGAGATTCAAGTAATAAAAAAAGAACTAAAAAACAAGGAAGAATCGGTAAAAATATTTCAAGAAGCGGGAAGGAAGGATTTGTATGAGCCGCTTTTTGCGGAAATAGAAATTGTTAAGCAATATTTGCCAAAAGAAATGAGTGAGGAAGAAGTGGGCAAAATTGTGGATGAGGTTATGGGTGAATTGGGAGAGGTGGATTTTGGGACAGCGATGAGGGAAGTGATAAAAAAAGTAGCGGGAAGGGCTCCGGGCGACGTGGTGTCGAAATTGGTCCGGGAAAAACTTGGATAATAAAATGAAAAATAGAATTTTGATACGGCATAATAAAAACTGGGGATTGGAGGAAAAAATAGTCGTAAATTTGGCTCAAAAAGCTTTGAAATATTGGAAATACCCGAAAGACACTGAATTAAGTTTGTATTTTGTGGGCAGGAAAAAAGCCCGGGATTTGAATATAAAATTTAGAAAAATGGATTATTACCCTCAAGTGCTAGGGTTTCCAATGAACAAAGAAAAAGATGCAGATGGATTTGTCAGATTGGGGGACGTGGTGATTTGTACTCAAAAATTGAAATATGAAGCCAGCCTTTTTAATAAAGAAATAGAACAAGTTTTGGAAGAGTGGTTAATTCATGGAGTGGAAAATTTGCTTAAGTAAAAAGGACGGTGTTTTAGGAGCATTGAGAGGGTGATGTAGAAGTTATTATTGTAATTGAGGTTTGATGTTGGTTAAATGGTTTTGAGATGGCAATTTATCATTTAAAATATCGTCCGGGAAAAATAGCGGATTTGGATTCGGAGTCGGTTCGGGAAAGTTTATCAAAATGGTTATCTGAAAGCGATGGGCCACGGTCCTTTTTGTTTTCCGGGCCCAAAGGTTCAGGAAAAACTTCGGCGGCGAGAATTTTAGCCAAATCATTGAACTGTTTGAATAAAAAAGGGAAGGATGTGTGTGGAAAATGTGCTAATTGTTTGGAAATAGAGAGCGGAAGAAGTATTGATATTGTTGAGCTTGATGGAGCTTCAAACAGAGGAATTGAAGACGTGAGATCGATAAAAGATAAGGCTTATTTGTTGCCCAGCAAGCTTGATTTTAAGGTAATAATTATTGATGAGGTGCACATGCTAACAAAAGAGGCGTTTAACGCTTTGTTGAAATTAATTGAAGAACCACCTCAAAAAACAGTGTTTGTGTTATGTACGACTGATCCGCAAAAAATTCCCCAAACAGTTTTGTCGAGATTGGTAAAAATTGATTTTAAAAAAGGTGGGGATGAAGAATTGCGAAGATCTTTGAAAAGAATTATTGAAGGGGAAGAGATTGAGATTGGAAAAGAGGCGATAAATTTAGTGGTGGAAAAAAGTGATGGCAGTTTTAGAAATATTGCCAGGATGTTTAATGAAATTGTGGTAAGTTTGGGTAAAAAAATTGATTTAGCTGATTTAGAAAAATATTTTTCTAAGAGAAGGGGACATTATGGGTACGATGAGTTAGTTGACGATTTGGCTCAAAAAGAAATTAAAAAGATTTTGGAGAGTTTTGAAAAAATGGCTGAGGCTGGGGTGGATTTTAGTGGATACCGGCATGAATTTTTGGATTATTTACAAAAGAAATTGTTGGCAGAATACGGTTTGGGGGGAGAAAAGAGTGTTTTGAGCCAAACAGAAATATCAAAGTTGATGAATATATTGATTGGGGTGGGAAGATATGAAAAAGAAGTGGAAATTGGACAATTGCCGATGGAGATGGCAGTAGTGGAATTTGTGGCGGGGTTAAATGGAAGTGGGGATCTGGATAAAAAAGAAAAGAAAGAGATAGAAAAAGAAGTAAAGGAAGACAAACCCACCCCTGACCCCTCCCTTGACAAGGAGGGGAAATCAAAAATGGTAATACTGACTCAGGGGGTGGAAGAAATAGAAAAGAAGTGGCATGAAGTATTGGCGGCGGTGAAGCCGTTTAATCATAGCGTGGAGGCATTTTTGAGAGCAGCCAGGCCGAGGGAAATGGTGAAAGGGGAATTGGTAATGGAAGTGTTTTATCCTTTCCATAAAGATAAACTGGAAGAACCGAGGAATAGGCAAATTGTGGAAGTAGGTTTGGAAAAAGTTATGGGCCAAAAAGTAGTTTTTAGGTGTGTTTTGGCGAACAACAAAAAGCCGGCTTTGGTGATTGATAATAATTATAAAATGGAAGAGAAAAAAGAAAGCTTGGTTGAGACAGAAGTGGCAGGTGGCGACATTTACGACTTGGCCAAAGAGATATTTGGCTAGGTTTAATGATAAAATCAAGGATATTAATAGTTTTTTAAAATATGTTTGATAAAGCAAAAATGATAGCTCAGGCTCTGAAGCTTAAAAAAGCAGTGGAGCAAGAATTAACGGTGGTGTCGGAAAACGGAATAGAAGTGGCAGTTTCCGGAGACACTAAGATTAAAAAATTGGCGATAAACGGGGTAGAAAATAAGGTTTTGATGGAGACATTAAACAAAGCTTTAAAAAAATCCCAGGAATCAGCAGCCAGAAAAATGAAAGAGATGGGGGGTTTGGAGGGTTTGTTTTAAAATACCCGAATTTTTATTGATTTTTTATAGACATTGGCTAGTTTACCTAAAGCAATTACTGATTTAGTGGGAGTGTTTGAAAGACTGCCGGGAATTGGTCCTAAAAGTGCGACCAGATTGGTGTTTTATTTGGTAAATGCA
Organism: Candidatus Shapirobacteria bacterium UBA4062; assembly: GCA_002382075.1. Taxonomy (GTDB): domain Bacteria; phylum Patescibacteriota; class Microgenomatia; order UBA12405; family UBA12405; genus UBA5615. Next base: position 3,343 of record DFZG01000011.1, on the reverse strand, counting down.
CCGGAAAGTTTTGCGAAAAATTTTTCCCAAAATCTATTGGATTTAAAATCTAAGATAAAAATTTGTGAGAAGTGTTATGGGGTGAGTGAGACAGAGATATGTTCGATTTGTGCAGATAAATCACGAGACAACCATACTATTTGGGTGGTGGAGAGAGCAATTGAAGTAGTGGCCTTGGAAAATGTGGGTGGACTAAAGGGTGTTTATCATGTTTTGGGAGGATTGGTAAATCCGTTGGATCATGTTGGTCCTGAGGATATCCGAATAAATGAGCTAATTGAACGATTAAAAGAAATGGAGGATGATAAAGAGATTGAGGTGGTGTTGGCGGTGAGTCCAACGATGGAGGGGGAGGCAACTTCGATGTATATCAAGAAAAAAATTGACAGTTTGGAAAAAAATATAAAAGTTACTCGGATTGGGAGTGGTTTGCCAATAGGGGCGGATTTGGAGTTTGCTGATCAGGCAACTTTGAGCCGATCGATGGAAAATAGAAGAAGACTCTAGTTTTTAAAAATTAAAAAGAGGATAAAATAGATTAATGAGTGACGACGCAATAGCTAAAAAGGTTTTGTCGACGGTGGGGCAAATTGGGCTGGAAACGGGCAAGGAAATATTGAAAGAAGGTGGAAAAATTGGAGAAACTATAATTTCGGGTCAGGAATTGTTGGGGAATATTAAGCCGATGACGGAGGAGGAGTATAAGTTTAAGGCGGAAGAAGAGGGAAAAAAATCTGATAAAGAAATGTCTGATTTAAGGCAAAATATTTCCAGCGGGAGAAATGTTGAGGGTGAAATTGAAGAAGTAAGAAGGCAGCGAGAGCAGGAGGAAAAAGAAAAAGAAGAAAGAATTCTTGAAGAAGTAGCTCGTCAAAGAGAAATTGAAGCAATGGAACTAGCGAGTTTAGAAACTCCGGGAAACCAAAAACGGTCAGCGGCTAAAATGCAGGGAGTAAAAGGGAAAAAATCAGCTCCAGACCCGGCGGCAATGTCGGCGACGGCAGAGTTTAAGGGAAAGGTGGATTAATATAATATAATAGGCAATGGATAAGAAGATTTTTTTAAGTAATACATTAACCAAGAAGACGGAGGAGTTTGTTCCAATTAATGGCAATAAGGTTAATTTTTTTGTCTGTGGACCGACGGTTTATGATTACCCGCATTTAGGCCACGCCAAGGCTTATATTCAGTTTGATTTTATCGTAAGGTATCTGAGGAATAGGGGATATGATGTAACGTATTTGGTAAATATTACTGACATTGACGATAAGATAATTAGCAGATCTTTGGAAAAAGGAGTAAGTTGGGAAAAGTTGGCTATGGAGTTTGAAGCGGTTTTTTTGGAGGATATGGCATCGCTACACGTAACATCAGTGTCTAAGTATGCCAGAGCTACTGATTATATTGATCAAATTGTAAATCAGGTACAGGTACTTTTGGATAAAGGTTTTGCATACCAGATTGCTGATGGGATATATTTTGAGGTATCTAAATTTAGTGAGTACGGAAAACTATCGGGTAGAACTGAGCTTCAGGAAGAAGATGCGGTTTCAAGGGTTGATGAAAACAAGGAAAAGAGAGGTTGGAATGACTTTTGTTTGTGGAAAATATCCAAAGAAGGGGAACCCTTTTGGGAAACTAAACTAGGAAAAGGACGGCCTGGTTGGCACATCGAAGATACGGCAATAACAGAAACATTTTTTGGACCACAATATGATGTTCACGGTGGGGCAGTGGATTTGATTTTTCCTCATCACGAAGCAGAAATTTCCCAAATGGAAGCGGCATCTGGATTGAAACCGTTAGTGCGATATTGGTTGCACGTGGGATTTTTGAATATCGATACCAAAAAAATGTCTAAGAGTAGGGGTAACTTTAAAACTATCCGGGAAGTACTTAAAGAATTTGATTATAAAGTGATAAGATTTTTATTTTTGAGTTCACATTATCGGTCACCGATGGATTTTTCGGTAACAACTTTGGATCAGGCTAAGAGTGCTTTAAGACGGATGCAGGATTTTGTCGATAAAATTAACAAAAATTTAGATAATCTGGATGAAAAGAAGGCGGTTTTGGAGATGAAAGAAAAAATGTTTTTGGCTTTAAATAATGATTTGGACACACCAACTGCCTTGGCGATTTTGTTTGAATTTATTAGGTCCCAAAACTCTTTGGGAGTGTCGGGAAAATATGTTTATGAGTTTTTCAACGAAATTAATCAGTTTTTTGATTTTTTTGAGTTTGAAAAGAAGGATATTCCCCAAAAAGTGCTGGAAATAGCCGAAAAACGACAGCAGGCCAGAAAAAACAAAGATTGGTCAGAGTCGGACAAGTTTAGAGAGGATATTTTAAAAGAAGGTTATGTGGTTGAAGATGAAGCAGGCGGATTTAAATTAAGAAAACTTTAATGATTGTAATTTAAAAAAAGAACTGTAAAATAAGGAATTATTGTTAAAAAATTATTGTAAAAACAGTAAAATAATGTTAAGCTAATACGTTTCTATGAAAGATCATAAACATAAATATCAAATTATTCTAATTCTTGAGCCAAAACTTGAAGATAAGAGCAAAAAGTCAGTAATGAAAAAAGTGACTGATTGGTTGGATTCTAAAGGGGTTGAAGTGATTAAGAACGAAAATTTAGGGGTGAAAGAGTTGGTTTATGCGATAAAAGGGTTTAGTAAAGGTGATTTTTGGGAAATTGAAATTGGGGTAGAAAAACCCATAGGATACCGAGAATTTAACCTATTGCTTGATCGGGAAGCAAAAATTATACGTTATTTAATATTAAAGATTTAATAATTTAGGAGAATTCCCAAAGTTTGGGAATATGTAAAATATGCCAAGTCGATGTCTAAATCGAGTTTTGTTAATAGGTAATTTAACCCGCGATCCGGAACTAAGATATACTCCGGCAGGAATGGCGGTAACTTCTTTTGGTTTAGCGACCAATCGAGTTTGGGTAACCAAACAAGGTGAAAGAAAAGAAGATGCCCAATTCCATCGAATTGTCGCCTGGAATAAATTGGCCGAACTTTGTTCTCAACTTTTGAGCAAGGGTCGAAGAATTTATGTTGAAGGTAGAATTCAATATCGGGAAATTACTGATCAATCAGGTGTCCGTAAACAAGTTTCGGAAATCGTGATTGACGATATGATTATATTGGATAATAAAGGAGTAAATCATTCTTCGGAACAAGCAGAAGTTGATTTAATTGAAACTGAAGCCCCGGTAAAAGTTGAAGAAGAAGTTGGGGTTGGGGAAATTGAAGATATTATGATTCCTGATGAAGTAACTGTTGATGAAACCCCTTCGACAAGCTCAGGGCAAGCCCCAGAAGTT
>DFZG01000010.1 GCA_002382075.1 Candidatus Shapirobacteria bacterium UBA4062 | reverse complement strand
AGAAATAGGAGTTGTAGGTGTATCGACAAATTCGGATTGATTATTTTTCTTAAAAAAATAAAAACATGCACCAATAAAAATTAAAACAATAAATATACTCAAAAATAATGGTATAAATATTTTTTCATTTTCATATAAATAATATTATCATAAAAAAATCCCCAAAAACAGGGAAAAAAATATTTGCGGGCCCAAAGGGATTCGAACCCTCGATCTTTCGCGTGACAGGCGAATGTGCTAGACCGCTGCACCATGGGCCCAAAATAGACTTCACAAGTATATCAGAAATACCTTGGTAAACAAGCTTTTTTAAACTTTATTACTCCCAGGTTATAATAAATTGTGAACCCTCAAATCACCTATTCAAATCAAGACGTTTTTGACCTTTTACAAAAGATCGCCATCGTCTACGAAATAAAAAATAAATCCTATTTTCAAATTCAGGCTTACCAAAACGCCGCCGAAACCATCGTCAACTATCCTCAAAGCCTCTTTAAACTTTGGCAAAAAGACAAAAATTTAATTGATCAAATTCCTGGAATAGGAGACTCAATTTTGGCCAAAATCGATTATCTTTTTTCTCATCACCAAAACCATCCTCATGTCAAAAAAATTTTTGAAGATATTCATCCCGCTGTTTTTGTTTTTACCAAAATAAATGGTATCGGACCTAAAAACGCTTATAAACTAACCCAAAACCTAAAGTTTTCCCTAGACCCTACAAAAGCCCTCAAACAACTTGTCAAATATGCCCAAAAGGGGAGTATTCAAAAAATCGAAACTTTTGGTGAAAAATCAGAAAAGCTTATTTTAGACAACACTCTCCAATTTTTAGGCAACACTCAAAGATTAACTCTGGCTCAAGCCCAAAAAATCAGCCACAATCTAATTTCTTATCTCCAAAACCGTTTTCCTAAAGTTGAATTTGTACCTCTAGGCTCTCTTCGTCGACTAAATAAAACAGTGGGAGACATCGATATTGCTGCCAAATCAGAAAATTCATCTCCAATTCTTAATTATTTTGTCGCTTACCCCCTCAATCTCCAAACCATAATCAAAGGTCCCAAAAAGGCATCTATAAAAATAAAAGATAATGTTCGCCTGGATTTAATGGTCCAACCAAAAACCAGTTTCGGTTCACTCCTTCAACATTTTACCGGTTCTCGCCAGCACAACATCAAACTCCGTGAATATGCCAAAAGCAAGGGTTATTCACTTTCTGAATACGGAATAAGAGACCTTAAGACCAGCAAACTATATACATTTGAAGATGAAACTAGTTTTTATAATTTCTTAGGTTTAAACTATATTCCACCCGAAAATCGTCAGGGTCTAAACGAAATCGAAAACGCCAAAATGATATAATTAATTGTTAACACTTAATAAAACCATGATTTACGCTATTATCCTCCTCGCCATTGCTGCACTTTATCTCCTCTCTTTTTATAACCGACAAAAAACTCTTCAAGTTCGTATCAAAGCTTCAGTTCAAGAAATTGGTAACCAGCTCAAGCGCCAAGCCAATCTTATTCCTGGTTTAGTCGAATCCGTCAAAGGTTTCATGAAGCAGGAAAAGGGTATTTACGAAGATATTACTTCAGCTCGAAAATCAGTTGAAAAAGCCCTGGAAACCAGCGACCCTAAAGCGATTGATAAATCACAAGAAATGATTAATAAAGTTTTAGGTTCCCTAAAAGTTATTGTTGAAAGCAATCCTGAAATTAAATCTTCAAATTTAGTTTCCAATCTTATGGAAGAACTTCGCGATACCGCTGACAAACTAATGTATTCCCGTCGAACCTTAATCGACTTGGCGGCCGACTTCAATACTGCCATTCACACTTTTCCCGGCGTTTTAATCGCTCCCCTCTTTGGTTTTAAAGAGGAAACCGGACTAGAAACCGCTCTTTCCGGAGACCACCTTAAAGTAAGTTCAACTGAAACCGCCAATCCTAAAGTTGATTTAAACTAATTTTAGTCGATAAAATTATTTATCCGATATGAGCAACATCTATAATCAAATCTCCGGTAACAAAACCCGTTCCGCTTTTGTCTTTCTATTTTTTATCATCTTTATTCTTGCTATCGCCTATCTATTCTCTTATCTTTTTGAATTGGGACCTGAATTCTTAATTTTCGCTTTTATATTTTCCCTCATCTCTTCTTTCGCTTCATACTTTTACGGTGACAAAATTGTTTTAAGCCTTAACCACGCCAAACCCGCCAGTCGCAAAGAATTTTTCAATTTCTACACCGTTACTGAAAACCTATCTTTGGCCAATCAAACCCCAATGCCCCAAATTTATGTTATCGATGATCCATCACCCAACGCCTTCGCTACCGGCCGGGATCCTCAACACGCCGTTGTTTGTGCCACTACCGGACTTCTCCAAAAGCTCAACCGCAGTCAACTTGAAGCCGTCGTTGCCCACGAACTCTCTCATGTAAAAAACTATGACATTCGACTCATGATGATTGTCTCTGTTTTAATTGGTAGCTTAACCATTCTTACTCACTCTCTCCGTTTTCGCAACTCTACCGATCAAGACAACAATCGCTCACCAGTTTTAATGATTATTGGTCTAATCATGATCATTTTTTCGCCAATCATCGCCAAATTAATTCAACTTGCCATTTCCCGCAGTCGGGAATATTTAGCCGATGCCTCTGCTGTCAAACTGACCCGTTTCCCTCAAGGTCTTATCGAAGCCCTCACCATCATCAGTTCTGATCCTTCACCTTCAAAAACCGCCAATTCCGCCACCGCCTCCCTTTATATTTCCAGTCCTTTTAAAGACGGTTTTTCAAATCTTTTTAGTACCCACCCACCAATTAAATCCCGAATCGAAGCACTCCAAAAAATGATGTAAAATAGATCATTGCCCCCCTTTGATCTATATGATCAGATTTAATCTTTTACCTTTTCTCGATAAAATTCATTATGTCCGATTTCGTTCACCTTCATCTTCATACCGAATATTCCCTGCTTGATGGACTAACTAAAGTAAAAAATCTGATTCCTGCCATTAAAGATATGGGTATGAACTCCGTGGCTATTACCGATCATGGCACTATGTACGGCGCCATCGAGTTTTACAAAGCCTGCAAAAAAAACGAGGTCAAACCAATTATTGGCTGCGAAGTATATATGTGCGCTGGCAGTCGTTTCGACAAAACCGCTCTAAATCGCAAAAACCAACACCTAATTCTTCTCGCCAAAGATCTTCAAGGCTACAAAAATCTCATGAAATTGGTTTCCATTGGTCACAAGGAAGGTTTTTATTATAAACCCAGAATCGACTGGGAAATTCTTGAAAAATACCATCAAGGATTAATTTGTTCATCAGCTTGTATTGAAGGCGAAATTGGTCAATTAATCCAAGAAAAAGAATTCGACAAAGCCATCAAAAAAGCTGCCAAATATCAGCAATTATTTAAAGATGATTACTACCTTGAAGTACAACGTCACCCCGGACTTGAAAAACAAGAAATTGTCAACCAAAAAGTCATCGAAATTAGCCGAAAATTAGGCATTCCTCTTCTCGCTACCAACGACGCCCACTACCTTCGTCAACAAGACGCCTTTGCTCAGGATGTCTTGATTATGATCAACACTCAAGCCAACGTCAATTTACAAAACCGCCTTTCCATGGCCAACACTCCTGACTTTTATGTCAAATCGCCCCAAGAAATGAAAGATGCTTTCGTCGACATTCCCGACGCCATTCAAAACACCCTAAAAGTAGCCGAAAAGTGTAATCTCGAGTTGGAACTTGGTAAATGGTTTTTTCCCAATTTCAATACCCCACCTGGAAAAACCAAAGAGGAAACATTAACTGAAATGGTTTATCAGTCAGCCAAAGATCATTATTCTGAAATTACCCCGGAAATTAAGCAAAGACTCGACTACGAGCTCGAGGTTATTTGCTCAAAAGGTTACGCCGCCTATTTTTTAATCATGAAAGATTTTATTGATTGGACCGAAAAAAATGACACTCCCACTAATACCCGGGGATCGGCCGCTGGTTGTTTAGTTGCCTATGTTTTGGGTATCACTTCCGTCGACCCCTTAATTTATCAACTTCCATTCGAAAGATTTTTAAACAAAGACCGTCCTTCACCTCCTGATATCGATCTAGACATTGCCGACGATCAACGCCAAAAAATGCTTCATCATATTATCCAGCAATACGGTCACGAATCTTTTGCTCAAATATGTACTTTTGGTCGAATGATGGCTAGAGG
>DFZG01000058.1 GCA_002382075.1 Candidatus Shapirobacteria bacterium UBA4062 | reverse complement strand
TGGTGGGGTCGGGGGTTTCGGTGGGTGTAATGTTGGTGGTGGGGGGAGAAGTTGGTTGGGGTTTGTAAAAATTAAGATACAGCAGATAAAGTAGGCCAGTGAAAAGAACAGCGATGACAGAAAGATAGATTAGGTGAATCTTTTTCAAGTTATTCTGTGGTTGAACCGGTATTAGGCACCGAAGAAGGAGTTGATTCTGATTCAGCACCGGTATCGGGGAGAGATGACGGAGTTGATTCTGATGGGGTTAATTCACAGGCTAGCTCAGTACAAGCTATAGTACCGTCGGCTTGACAAGTACAGGTGTTGCAGCCGTCAGCGGCAGCAAAAGATTGATTGATGGAATAAGTTTGGTCGTTAATAACACAATTTTGAGCAGAAACGCTGGGCTCATCGGAATCTTGGTCAACAATAATTTTGTCGGGATTTGAAGGAATGGATGAAGCGGATTGATCTTTAATAAGATTGTAAGCAATTGCGCCAACTACAGCTAGAAATATGATTAGGGAGATAAAGAAAAATGTTTTGGCAAATTTTGAAGAGGAAGGCGGCTTTTCGGGTTTGTCATCTAAAATTTCTGACAATTTGGCATCAACATCTTGAGGAGGTGTTTCTGGAGTTTGGTAAGTAGGAGGAGGAGAAACAGGTGGAACTGGTGGAACCGGAGGTTCGCCAGCTGGTGTATTTTCAGGTGAGGTTGAAGAAAGTGAAGGTTCGGTTGATTCCACTGGAGGAGATACTGGGGGAAGTTCAGTTTGTTGAGGAGGAGCTTGAGTTGATTCTGTGGGTGGAGTCACTGGGGGAACTTCTGGGGTTTGATTAGTATCGGAATTCAGAGAGGAAGAAGAGTTGTCTGATGAGACTGGTGGAGTTTCTGTTGGTGGCTGAGGAGGTTGGTTGAGAATTTCGTCGATGGCACCGTTGGCAACTGGAGTCTCAGGAATTGAGGATAAGGATTCTTTTGGAGGTTCTGGTGAAACTTCAGAAAGAAGATTTTCAGACGAGGCTTGAGGCAAAGGAGGTAAAACTGAATCCTCTGAAGCAGGTTGGGTCATAGAAGAATCAGTAGTCGGAGCTTGAGTCTCGGGAGCGGCTTGGGTGGCTAGATCAGGTTCAGGTTTAATCTCTTTGGAGTATTTATTTAAGATATCTTGGTATTGCTGTTTTAAGCTATCAGTTTGGTTGTTTTGATCTTGATCTTGTGGGTCCATATAAAAATATCTCATTTTTGAGTGGGCGTGTCAATTTGAAATATTGAATTGAGAGAATAGATGGTCTAAGATTTGATTATGAAAAGAATTTTAATGGCACTTTTGGTAATGTCTTTTATTTGGTTAATGAGTAGTAATCAAGCGCTGGCAGGAGGATTTAATCTTAAGTCTATTGGGCAACTTAGTACTGAAGGTAAGCAAATTTCTCATTGGTGGTATAGCGGTTCATCACCGATAATGACTGGAGAAGCAGAAAGTGGGGCAAGTGTGACAGTGAGTGTTGATGGTACCGAAAGCGTGGTGACAGCTGATGAGGCAGGCAACTGGAGTCATGACCCTGGAGAATTAGCGGCTGGTGATCATCAAATAGTTCTAACTAGCGGAGGGAGTAATATTACTTTCACCTTAACTATGGGAGCAGAAAATGTTGACTGGACAGCGGTTGAAAGTGGTTCTGGGGAAGCTTTGCCGGCGGCAGGAAATGGTTTGCCGACAATAAGTTTGTTGATATTGGGAGTAGGAATGGTAGTTTTGGGAAGAAAGTTTTTTTGGATTAAATAGAATTACTGGTAAAATCCCATGATGAAAAAGTTTTTTGTGAAGACATTTGGTTGCGCTCAAAACACAGCTGATTCGGAAAGAGTTAAAACTTTTTATTGGCAAAAAGGGTTTGAGGAGTCAAAAACCTGGCAAGAAGCTGACTTGGTAGTGATTAATACTTGTATCATCAGAGAATCGGCAGAAAACAGAGCTTATGGTTTGATTAATTTGATTGATAAGTTAAATAGTAAGAGAAAAAATAAAATTAAGATAATAGTTACCGGCTGTCTGACCGGTTTAGCAGTAAAAGATAAAACAAATAAAAAACTAGCCTATTTAAAGAAGAGATTTCCAATGGTTGACCAGTTTTTGCCTATAGAAAAGGTTAGTTTTAAGATAGATCCAATAAGAGATAAAAGGAAAGCAGCTTTAATTCCGATAAGTAGCGGCTGTGATAATTATTGTTCATATTGTATAGTCCCCTTTTCCAGAGGTAAGGAAATTTCCCGGCCGTTTGAAGAAATTATTGATGAGTCTAAGCGAGTACTAGAATCAGGTTTTAAAGAAGTGGTACTGGTGGGGCAAAATGTAAACTCTTATGGCAGTGATTTGGTGGCAAATAGTAAAACTGAGATGGTACCGGTGGTAGTTAAGTCGATGGGTAAAGGAAGAATTCAAACTTTATTTCCCCTATTGTTGGAAAAAGTGGCAGGGATGGGTTTTGAGAAAGTTTCTTTTGTCAGCAGTAATCCTTGGGATTTTTCGGATAAATTAATTGAAGTGATAGCAAAATATGAAAATATTGACAGATTGCTCCACTTGCCTTTTCAGGCGGGTGATGACGAAGTTTTGAAAAATATGAGCCGAGGATACACTAAAAAAGAATATTTGGATTTGGTGAAAAAAATAAAAAGTAAAGTAAAGAAGGTGAAATTTTCGACAGATATAATTATCGGTTTCCCGGGTGAAGATGAGAAAGCGTTTGAAAATACGGTTGATGTGTGTAAAAAAGTCGGTTTTGAAATAGCCTATTTAAATAAATACTCGCCCAGAAAAGGAACAGCGTCGGCTAAAGTTTTTCAAGATGAAATAAGTATGAAGGAAAAGAAAAGAAGGTGGATGGTCTTAAATGATCTGGTAAATAAAAAGATTACCTAAGATGATTAGCAATATTTTGATTGTGCTCGGCTAAGTTGACGGCGTAATACATTTGACCGTCATTACCGGTGATATAGAAAAGATAATCAGAATCAGTGGGGTTAAGAGCGGCGTTAATTGAATCAGGGCCGGGATTGCATATAGGAGAGGGAGGGAGGCCGGGGTTTTGGTAGGTATTGTAAGCAGATTTAATTTGGAGATTGGCAGAAGATACGGGAGTCCAATATTTTTCTGGTTTGGATTGGGAGTCGCGGGCGTATTGAACGGTGGCGTCAACTTGTAGAGCCATATTTCTATCAAGGCGATTTTTTAAGATACCGGAAATCATTTTTTTGGATTCGAATGTTTTCGCTTCCCTTTCGATAAGCGAGGCGAGGATTAAATCTTCATATTTTAAATTGGGAAATTTGGTTTGATAATTTTTTAGAATTAAGTCGATGATTTGTTGATTTGAATAAGTTTGTGGAATAAGGTATTTGTCTGGAAAAAGCATGCCTTCACTGGGTCGGGCCAGGGTTTCAAACTCGGGATCAAGAGCAAATTCTTCGAGTCTTTGCCCGGGAATGATAGTGTACCAAAAATCAAAGCTGCCACCTTTAGAAAGCTGCGATACCACCTGACTTAATGACAATGAGGGAGATAGTCGGAATTGGCCAGCCTGAAGCCGGCTATTTAAACCGACACGATAGGCGTGCAGAATAAAGAAGTATTGATTTTTGACAAGGCCGTTTAATTCTAATCTTTTGGCAATTTGGCGCAAACTGTCACCTTGATTGACCACAAAATCCTGGGTTTGGGAATCTGAGGAAACAGGCAAACTAAAATATTTGTAGGAAGCAAAAAAAGCGACTAGTACAACTACTACTGAAATAAGAAAGAATTTAAAAATTTTTTTCACTAAGGGGTAATTTATATTTCGTCAAAAAGAGCCCGGCGATATTTGTTTTTGGCTTTATCGTGAATAAAAATCCGGCCACAACTACAAGTGACGGTAGTTTGACCACGAACTTCTTTTCTTTTTCCTTTTACAAGAGGAGTACCACAACCAACACAATGGCCTTGAGCGAGCAACCATGCTTGAATTGGGGCAATTAAGTTTTTAATCATACTGGTTAAATTTAATTAATAACCCGACGAAGAATAACAGCGGCAGCCAAGGAGTCGATTTGCTGCTTGATATTTTTTTTCTTTTTTTTATTACTAATGTAAATTGACTGGGCTTCGATGGTAGAAACAGCCTCCTCTACCGTTTCTATAGGTAATTTTAGCATGGAACGAAGACGGGTAACAAACTTTTGAGTGTCACTGGCAAAGGACCCTTCAGATATGCCAACAAATATCCGGCCAATTTGATATTCGGAAATAATTTTTGTCAGATTTGAAAAAATTTGATTGTCATTTTTTACGGCTGGTAGTGGGGTGATGATGCCGGAAACGGAGTAGGCTAAGCCAATTCGTTTGGAACCGTAATCAATAGCTAAAACGTTGAGATTAGTAGTCGACAATTCTGGTTTTAACAATTAAACGGCGCAAATAAGTGCCAGGGGGGCTGCAAGTGATAACGGTCATATAGCGACCATCGAAGCGTTGCTCGAGGACGGATAAATTGGTGGGTTGAACCTCAAACATTTCTTCGACTACATATTTATATTTGACGGAATCATAGTTAATAAATATTTCGTCACCGGGCTTTAGGCGGTAAAGAGTGGAAAAAATAGTTAAATATGATTTTGGGTTAAAAAATTGGGGCAAGACTGAATGGCCAAAAACGACGGTGTTGCCAAGTTGGCCAGGAAGAGCGGTTTGAGGATATTGGATAAGGCTTTTTTTAAGATCAGAGCCACCGACTTCAACGACAGCATCAATAATTTTTAAACTGGGAATTGAGAGGGTGTAGTGGCTTACCTCTGAATTTGAAATATGAGAGGAGGGAGAATCAGACAACGTATCAGAGACAAACCAGTTTGATAATTGAGTATAGTCAGTAGTAATGTCACCTAAAATATTGCCGGATTGATTGTAAAAACGATTTGAAAGAGGGTTTTTCATTTGGTTAAAGCGGAAAGAATATTCGAATTGAAAACGGAGAATCGGGACGATGGCCGAACCAAAAAGAAAAACACCAGAAATAAATAAAAAGTAGGCTAAAAATTTTCTTTTTGGAATAGACGACTTAAGTCGGTCTATTTTGGAAGCAGATTGGTTGTTTTTGAGGTAAAGATAGCTCACAAGGATTCGGTCTTGGTTTCAATTGTAATATTTTCTTGGCGGAATGGGAGAGGGTTGATAAATTCTAGGAAAGGAAAATTGGTCTGAATGTTGAAATTTATGGCTCGGGGAATATTGTTGGTTAAATAATCCTGAGCTTTTTTAAGGCTTTTACCACTAATGTTTTGCTTAATTTGGGTTTCATCAAGTTTGGGTTTGGCCAAGCCGTTGAGGATAAACTGGGCAGAAGCAAGACTACTTTCAAGCTTGATAACCTTAAAGGTTAGGTCAAAACTGTCGGGATTAATTTCGGCTTTGTCAAAATCAGGATTTGAGGAAAGAAAGGCGGAAATAATTTCGGATTTAATTTGAGGATTGATGACAAAAGCAGAAATTTCGGCTTCAATAGAAGCAGAAAGTTCATCCGCTTCTTCACCAATTTCCCGGCTGTAGACAATCCGGTTGGGGGATTTTTTGACAGTATCCATAATCAAACCCTCAAGACGCTCGACATCTTCGTCAACTTTTTCATCAATGGCTTGCTGAATTGACTGACCTAGCTGCGATTCTATTTGGTCTTTGTCGGCTTGAGCTACAGCAGGAATGTCTTCTTGGGTGCCACCGGCAAGTGATTCGGATACTTTGGCAACTAGTTGGTTTTTGGAATAGTTTTTGAAAATAAGCTCGGTATCTTTGGTTAAATTTGATTCGGGACCAATTTGTGAAGCAACCACTGTGGCTTGAATTTTACCTAAGTTAATGACTCCTTCCTCGAGATCGGAGCTACTGGCAGGAACAGAAACTGGGGCGATTAATTCAAATTCACGGCCGGTACTGTCTTGTAACACTGATGATTGAGCCAGATCGACTGATTGGTCAGTTTTGTTGTAAATGGTAATTTCACCTTTGGCTTTTTCACCGATAGTTTTGGTACCGGTAGTGGGGACAACGATAGAAGAAGAAACAGTAAAAGATTGTTTGGTAACTGGAATTCTTTTAGACTCGGCGTCGATTTGAGTAGTGGTGGAATCAAGATTAACCTGGGTATCTAATTCAAACTGGTAGGGATTAATAAAAATAATTATTTTAGCGGTAGAAAATAAAAATGGAATTAGGAGAAAAATAGGTAAAATCGAAATAATTATTAGAGGTAATTTTTTATTTTTGAGAGGTAAGGAAATTTTGGGCAGAGGTAATGATTTTAGTTTTGAAAGAATATTTTTAAAATCAATTTTGGGTAAAGATGTTTTTTGAGGAGTTAAGTTTAACTCAGGAGGTGGTGTGACGCTGGGAATTGATTCAGTAACACGCTCGGGTGGCGGAATTAATTCCGGTTGGGAAACCTCGTCGAACGTGGCGGGAGCAAAGCCAAAATCAATTAAAGGAACTTCTTCAATATCATTGTTATCTTCGGGTATATCTGTCTGGATTTCTTCAGGTTCTTCTTCCACTGGCAAAGATGTCTCAACTTCTAATACAGGAGAGGAATTAGATGTTGTTTCTGGTTCATCAGGCGATGAAGATTTAGGAAGAAGAAGGAGGTTTGATTTAATCTGGTTATAGATAACTTTTGAATAAATACGGATTATTTCAGAAGAATCAATTGACTCGATATTAGGTAAATGAAGAAAAGTTTCAACATCTTTTTTGGAAACCCAAGGATAATTGTTTAAATCAGAGATCAGAGAGGCAGTTTGATCGCCATAAACCATAATTTGGGGCGGGAGAGTGGAAGTATTGTTTAGTTCGATAAGGGCAGTTTCCAGATATTCAGGAACAAATATAGAATCGAATTTTTTAAGAATTTTGCTTTTTATTTTTCCAAAATAAACTAAGGATAGGGCAAACTGGGAATTGGAAAGGCCCAGGAGAATATAACTTGAAGGATATTCTTCCTGCTTATTGTAATATTCAACGATGGCATCGTCGCTGGCAATGTAGCCCAGGGCTTTAAGATTTAATTTTTTACAGGCGGAGGTAATTAGATCTAGCTTATCTTTGATTATTTTTCCGTCGTGGGCAAGCCAAAATGGCGGTAAAACCAGGGAAACTTTGTCGGGCTCTGAATTTTCAGGAAGATTAGCATCTTGGGCTGACTGGGAAAGTGATTGATCGAAGGCACTGAGAAAGGAATCCGGTTGATTTGGATCCCAGTCGAGGACCGGTCCGCTTGAAAGAACTTTGGCAGATTGAGAACCAACGTTGACTAAACTGACTGAGAGTCGGCTTTCTTCAATCGAAAGTAACCAAAAATGATCAAAATCCATAAATAAGGATACTATGAGATACGCTTAAATTCAGTCTTCAGTTTTTAGATGAGCGTACAGCCTTCTTTTTCCAAGTCCGGCTGACTCCTCCCTAATGATACTGAATTGACCGATTGAACCAGTATTGTCTACATGAGGACCGGTACATACTTCCCGGGAAAAAGGGGTGTCGGGATTACCAATGGTGTAAACAGTGACCATTTCCGGATACTTAGTACCGAAAAAGGCTAAAGCACCAAGTTTTTGAGCTTCAGAAAATTTCATGGTTTCAACAGTAACCGGAAGAGATTTGGTAATTTGCTGATTAATGATATCTTCGATTTTTTTAAGCTCTTGGGAAGTTAGTTTATTGGGGTGAGTAAAGTCAAAACGAAGGCGATCAGTGGTGATGTTGGAACCAGATTGCTCTACATGGTCACCCAAAACCTGACGGAGGGTAGCATGAAGAAGATGAGTGGCGGTGTGATATTTAGTGATAATTTCGGAATTATCGGCTAAGCCTGATTTAAATTTTCCGGCAGACAAAGTTTGTGATTGTTTAACATGCTCCCCTTTTAGACGATTAAATTCATCGATATCGAGAGATAAATTGTTTTTTTTCAATTCTTCTTCAATCATTTCTACAGGGAAACCAAAACTTTGATAAAGATCAAAAGCTTCTTTACCGGAGACACTTTTTTGACGGTCGATTAATTTGGTAATTTCATTTAGACCTTTGTTTAGGGTGCGACGGAATTTTGTTTCTTCGGTTAAAAGCATTTCTAAAATTCTTTTTTGATTAAGATCTAATTCAGGATAATCACCGGCATAATTTGATTGATTATCTAAAATTACTTGAGCAATTTGGGAACAAAAATTGTCTTCGATTCCTAATATTTTTCCCTGCCTGATTGAGCGACGAATTAGACGACGCAAAACATAGCCCCTCTCCTTGTTTGATGTTTCAACCCCGTCGGCAATCATAAAAACAGAGGCACGAAGATGGTCGGCGATTATCCTGAAAGATTGAAGATTGTCGTCGTATTTTTTTGAGGAAAGTTTGGAAATTTTTTGGATAATTGGCTGCCAAATATCGGTTAAATAGTTATCGGAAAATCCACTTAAAACAGCAGTGGTTCGTTCGACTCCCATACCGGTGTCAATATTATTTTGAATAAGTTTTTCGTATTTACCCTGATCATTTTTGAAATATTGAATTAAAACATCGTTCCAAATTTCGACCCAACGATTGTCTTTTGGATCAAAAACTTGAGGAGCTTTATCCACACCTGTCCAATAAAACATTTCCGTGTCCGTACCACAAGGGCCGGTGATTCCCGGAGGACTCCACCAATTATTTTCTTTAGGAAGATAGGCAATTCTAGATGTAGTGATTCCCTGTTGTCGCCATAATTTAGAGGTTTCTTCGTCTTTGGGTGCGTCTTGGTCTCCGGCAAAAACGGAAACAGCTAGCTTGTCAACGGGAATGTTTAAGGTCTTGGTTAAAAATTCAAAACTCCAAGGAATCATTTCATCCTTGAAATAATCCCCAAGGGACCAGTTACCAAGCATTTCAAAAAAAGTATGATGAACTGTGTCGCCAACTTCGTCAATATCGCCAGTGCGAACACATTTTTGAACATTGACTAAACGGCTACCGCTGGGGTGTTTTTTTCCAAGAAAAAAAGGTACTAAAGGTTGAATTCCAGCCGAAACAAACAAAGTGGTGGGGTCATTATCGGGAATTAGGCTAGCTGAAGGAATTTCCTGATGTTTTTTTGATTCAAAAAAACTAACAAATTTATCTTTGAGTTGAGACGCATTCATAGNNGGTTTGACGAAAGTTTTGACAGGGGTCTTTTTTTTGGGAAGAGTCGGAGAAAAAGTTTTGATGTTTTGAGGGATATCAACGGCAATTTTTTTGATAGGAGTAGTTTTAGTTTTTTTGGGAGTATCGGGAGTTTTTGGAGATGAAGGTGGAATAAGCCGGTCAATTAAGTCTTGAAAATACTGTTTAAGTTGAACAACTACTTTAGATTTTTGATGTCGATGAATTAGAATGGCAACAACAGCAGCAACAATAGCGCCTAAAAATAAGCCAAAAATAAAACTTGATGTTTGATTTTCAGAACAGTTACAGTCTTGAGACATTATTTTGTATCTGAATCTGTTTCAGTTTTATTAAAAAGTTTATTCATAAAAGAAAAACTATTTTTGAAACCCATAATAAATTCGGAAATTGAGGAAATCGGGCGGGAAACGGAAGTAGTAATCGACTTGGCGTCGTCGAGGATTGAATTAGTGACAGTAAAGGTTTTTTTGAGTTCTTTGAGAAGCCCAATAAAATAAATACCAGAGATTACAATTATTATGGTAATAGCTAAGAAACTGATACTGATGATGATTTGAGTTAATTCCATAAGTCAGTATAAAAGAATTGAAAGCAAATGTCCATTTAATCAATAGCCTTGTTGAGCCTTACTGGTTTTTCCGGAAGGTGAGGTTGATTCAACGACAACGACAAAATTGGTTGCTCCGGGAATGGTGATATTTTTTTTGAATTCACCGTTGGAATCAACAATAACTAGATCGTCATTGATTCTAACAGTTGATTCGGGGTGGGTAATACCTTTTATTTCCAAGGTTTCGGTATTAGGAGACGGAGGTTGCGGCCAAAATACTTCAAGTGGTGGGGGTTGGTTAAATTTAAGATATTCTGAAATCAGATAGGCAATAAAAATAACGATAGAAATAAAGACACCGATTTTGAAAGTAAATTGGGGAGTAAAAAAAAGTGATGACTGTTTTTCTTTTTTTAATTTTCTTTTTTGCTCGTAATCACGGCGAAAAATTGAAAGGGTTTCGGTACCATTTAGGCCTAAAAAATTGGCATAGTCTTTGACAATAAGAGACAGATAGGGCTCTTGGGGAAAATCTTGGTTGTTTTCTAGCTCAATAGCCTGAAGATATTTCTGAGGAATTTTAAGTTTTTTGGAAACTTCTGATAGTTCCAAACTTTTATCGAGCCGGGCGTTACTGAGAATGGTGGAAGCGCGAAACATATATTTATTCGACTGAATTATCAGGTTTGTGGTGAGGAATATAAATTTCCCGAGCTTTGGCACCTTTACCTGGACCAACAACCTTGGCTTGTTCAAGTTGATCGAGTAAACGGGCTGCCCTGGCATATCCCAGTTTTAGGTGTCGCTGAAAATGAGACGCGGAAGCTTTACCTGTTTGGGTAATTAAATCGATAGCATCTTGAAAAACAGCATCTCTTTCTTCGCCATCAACACTCATGATGTTTTTGGAAAGAGAGGTGGGACTATTGACAGGTTGACTGGTGATTTCGTCGTCATAATCAGTTGATTTTTGGGTTTTTAGAAAATCAATAAGTCGAGTAATTTCTTTTTCGGTGACTAAACATCCCTGAACCCGGATAGGTTTGGCTAGTTCGGGGGGAATGTAGAGCATGTCTCCCCGACCGAGAAGTTTTTCGGCGCCGGGAGAGTCTAATATAACCCGAGAATCAGTCATTGAAGAAACGGCGAAGGCAATTCTGGTGGGAATATTGGCTTTAATCAGACCGGTGATGACGTTGACAGACGGCCGTTGAGTGGCCAAAACTAAATGGATACCAACTGCCCTAGCCATTTGAGCGATGCGACAAACATTATCTTCGACCTCGGCGGGTGAATAAAGCATGATTTCGGCTAATTCGTCGATGATAATGACAATGTAAGGCATGGTTTGGAAGCCAGCTAAATTGTTGTAGCCCTCAATATTTTTAGCACCAACTTCGGTAAATTTTTTATAGCGAGTTTCCATTTCGGTGACAGCCCATTTAAGTGCCGAGACAACTTTTTCGGGTTCAACGATGACCGGAGTGAGAAGATGAGGAATGCCATTATAGGGAGTGAGCTCGACCCGTTTTGGATCAACCATAATTAGCTTAAGTTCGTCGGGAGAGGCCCGGAAAAGCATGGTGCAAATCCAGGAATTGACGCAGACGGATTTACCCGAGCCGGTTTGACCAGCGATTAAAACATGGGGCATTTTGGCAATGTCAGCAACTTTAGGAGAACCAGCAACATCCATGCCAAGGGGGATAGAAATTTTTGAAGAGGCATTTTTCATGACGTCTGATTCTAAAATAGAGCGAATGGGAACAACTTCAAGCGAACGATTGGGGACTTCTACCCCGACAAGGGAGCGACCGGGAATTGGGGCCTCGATACGGATTTGGCCACCAGGAGCGGCTAAGGCCATAGCCAGGTCGTTACTTAGCGAGACAATTTTGGCAAGCTTGGTACCCAGGGCAACTTCGAGGGCGTATTGGGTAACAGAAGGAGAGTTATTGACTTCGGAGACTCGGGCGGTAATTCCAAATGAATCAAGAGTATTTTCGATAATTTGGGCATTTTTACCAACATCTCCCCGGTTGGCTTTGGCGCCGGGAGTGGAATCAAAAATGTCGATGGTGGGGTATTTCCAAATTTGATTTGAGGACGAAGAGCCTGATTTAAAGTCGGAAGCAGGCAATTGAGGTGAAGAAGCTGGTTTGAGAACCGGGGGAATGTTGACAACGTAATTATCGGGAATTTTTTCTGATTGAAGATCAGAATTGGCGGAAAGACCTGATTGAATGTACTTGGTTTCCTTATCAGCGGCTTTTTTATCTTTAGCCTTTCGAGTAGCGCCGATAGTGTATTTTTTTATAATATTTATAATATTGACAATTTGTTTGACAATCTGAGCCACAGAAGTGTCGAAAAGAACCACGAAACCAGCGATAAATAAAAAGAAAAATATGAAGAATGCAGCTAAATCTTCAAAAAGATAGGCAATTTGGTTCCAAAAGAAAATACCGGCCAGTCCTTGTTTGAAAAGAGCAATAAGAGAGATAAACATAATCATGAAACCTAAAAATACGTTTGGTTCACGAAGAGGTGTTTTAATTTTGGCAAACAGTAGTGATAAAAGTAAAAATAAAAAGGCAACAAAGGCGGAAGCAAAACCAAAATAGAGGCGTAAATAGATATTGATTTGGGTAGGAATCGGTCCGAGTTGGAGAAAAGAAAAAATTGATAAAAGGGAAAGAATTGAAAAGAAGATTGAGAAAATTGATTTAACTGTGTC
>DFZG01000038.1:10496-14373 GCA_002382075.1 Candidatus Shapirobacteria bacterium UBA4062 | reverse complement strand
TTCATTTCCTTCAGGATCAAACAATTTGGTTCCGCATTGCTGCAGCAAAATCACTTCACCTTGAGTCAATTGCCTCTCAGCCCCATCAACCACATATGTTTTTGTCTCTTCCTGGCTAGAACCTTTTTTTTCCATTTTTAGCATTCAATATAATCTCTATAAGCCTCAATATTTACTCTATTCTTTTCAATTATAGTCGATTTTCCCTGAATTTGTCTAATTTCTACCCCCTGCCTAATTTTTTGGATTCTTCCACTAGTTCTCACTTCAATATAATTTCCCTCCCCTTTTTCAGGTTGATTAATCACTGGCTTATTTCCGCCAAATTCGATTCCTAATAGTCTCATTTTTTTATTAAAAATTAATTGTTTTGTCTGGGTAGTAATGGGTGAAAATATATAAATTGGTGGTGTTGGTGTGTGTTGTGGTTGTCGTGTTCTCTTGGGTTTTTTAGAGGGAGCAGTATTCTGCCCCCTCTTTACAAATCACCTCCGAGAGGATTCAGTGCCCGGAATATCAAAACATCCAGTAATCTGGATTGTATTCTGATACGCCGTTTGATGTGCTTGATAACTAGTACCTTGCACGGTGCTATTAGTGACACCCTTATCTTTATTTAAAACACAAGTCGGCCAACTCGGATGCAAACCCAGAGCACACCTGCTATTTTGATTTTCGGCACAATTTTTTTTCTGGCAACTCATTTCAGTGCTCCTTTTACATTTATTTTCCCTTTATTTTGATGTTGATGATTTCGAATAATTGGTCCGTCAACCCCTTCAGGGCAAATACCCCTTCCAACACAGGATCCTTTCTTTTTCATCCTACACGTTTTACAATTTCCTTTACTTTTTTTCTTTGCCATAATTTTTTCTCCTTTACGGCCTTCTTTGATTTTGTTTTCACCGAATTGTGAAACACAAACAAGCCTATGTCTTTTCTAGACCTCTTTGTGTTCCACAACCTTTTATTACTACCCAGACTGTTAAAGAACTACTCCCTCTCTTCCAGTCGATGCTTTTATCCTACCTTTACAGAAGGAATGTATCTTATAATATACCCAACTTCCGAGCTTGTCAACCACAAAGAATGCTCCTATTCACTATTGCCTCATTTACTAATATAATAGCTTAATGGCCGAAATCCGCCCTGACCTAACCTTCTTTGAAATCCGCTTGCCCCAGGGCAACGAGTTTACTCTCGAATCCGCCTCCTCTCTTTACAGCAACTTCACCCAATTTGCCCGATCCTCGTTTATCGACCGACTTACCGGCCAAAAACACACTATTGCCTCTCTAGAAATCGTTCTTCAAAAAGGCCAAATCCACTTTTACATTGTTGTTCCCCGTTCCCAAGCCGAGTTTTTCCGTTCTCAAATCCTGGCCCAATACCCCAGTGCCATCACCAAAGAAGTTGCCGATTATTTATCCTCAGATCAACCAAACCTCCATCACCAACAACTAGTTCTGGCCAAATCCTATCAGTACCCTCTCAAATCTTCCCGTGACTTTCGCGACACCGACCCTCTTTCCTCTGTCCTGGCTCCACTTTCCCGTTCCAACAACCCCGACGATTTTTTCCTTTACCAAATCCTTCTCACTTCACCTCCAAAAAACTGGCAATCCAGTATTGTCTCTGTTATCCAAAACGGTATTCTAGTCGACCGCGAAAAAAATTTCCGTCAAGCCCATCCCGACAAACAAGTTTTTGAACTTAAAATTCAATTTCCCGGCCTTTTATCCCAAATCAACCTTACTTCCAACAATCCCTCACTCATTTCTTCGGTTGCCGCCTCTTTTGGCACCTATACTTCTCCCCGGGGCAATTTTTTCAAAACCGTCTCCCCCGGTCTTTTTACCCGCCAAAAACTAAAAAAATCGGTTTTTACCCGCAAAATGGCTAAATTTAACCGCCAGATTCTCAACACCGACGAACTTTCCATTCTTTGGCATCCTCCTAATAAATTCACCCGCCTACCAAACATTGCCTGGGGGCAAAATTTATTTGCTGATCCTCCCGAACACTTACCTGTCGCCGATGGCGCCACCGCCGAGGATAAACAAGAAATAACTTTCTTTGCCAAAACCGAATTTCGCAATAAAGATACCATTTACGGCATCAAACAAGGCGAGGATCGTCGTCGCCACACCTACATTATTGGTAAAAGTGGTACTGGTAAAACCACCCTCATTGCCAACATGGCTATCGACGACATTCGCAAAGGTCGGGGTGTTGCCATTATCGATCCCCATGGCGACTTGTGCAACACTATCCTAGACTATATCCCCAAAAACAGAATAAATGATTGTTGCTACTTCAATCCCGCCGACCCGGAGTATGCTTACCCGCTCAATGTTCTTGAGGCCCAAAACGAATCCCAAAAAGAATTAGTCGCTTCTGGTGTACTCTCTATTTTCAAAAAACTTTACGGCAATATCTCCTGGGGTCCCCGACTTGAACACATTTTAAGAAATACGGTCCTCACCCTAGTCAACACCCCCAACGCTACCATGGTCAACATCGTCGACATCCTCACCAATAAAAATTATCGTAACAAAGTCGTTTCTCAGCTTCAAAATCCCACCCTCAAAAATTTTTGGCAAAACGAATTTGACCGAATGGACCAAAAATTCCAATCAGAAGCCGTTTCTCCGGTTCTCAATAAAGTCGGTCAATTTATCTCTTCTACCAAAATCAGAAACACTATCAATCACCCCATTTCCAAGGTCCGCATTCAAGATATTATGGATCAGAAAAAAATTCTTATTGCCGACCTTTCCACCGGCAAACTAGGTGAAGATAATTCAGCCCTCTTGGGCGCTCTTTTAATTACCCAAATTCAACTTTCCGCCATGAACCGGGTTTTTCAATCCCAAGATGACCGCTCCGATTTTTATCTCTATGTTGACGAATTCCAAAACTTTGCTACTGAATCCTTTATCAAAATTCTCTCCGAAGCCCGCAAATTCCGCCTAAATCTGATTGTTGCCAATCAGTATATGAGTCAGCTTGATCGCCCTATCCAAGACGCTATACTCGGCAACGTCGGCTCAATTATTTCCTTCGTCGTTGGTAATCCTGACGCTCTGGTTCTCGCCCGCGAATTTGGCATCGACAAATTTCCCCCAGAAGATCTGGTCAAATTGGGTAAATATCAAATTATCAACAAACTTAGTATCGACTCCGAAACCACTTCGCCTTTCTATGCCACCACTCTACCCCCTTTGGCCTGCAAAAATCAAGGTAGCCAAAAAATCATCAATTATTCCCAAACCCACTGGGGTAAAAAAATCTAGTCAATCCTAAATCAGTTTCTCTTCCCAAATTTGAATTATAACAGCTTAGTTTAATAGAAGACATCCCTTGTAACCACTTTTATAGTTGACCTACAATTACCTACTTACTTATTATTTGTATACCACCAATGTCAGACATCGAATTTTCATCCTTAACACAAAATCTTGACCTCAATAATCTCCCAACACAAAGTTTCAAGATAATCACCAGAACACCTCCTAACCCTCAATGTGTCGAATGCTATAACACCGCATGCAGGAGACCAACTCAACCCAAAGAAAATTGTCCTAACAGGGTAACTTTTCAAGAAACATAAGTAATTTAAAACATCTTCTTGACAATTATTATAAGCTTATCCTATAGTTATATTATTACAAGTTAATATAACTATGAGTAACCCAGAATCAAGTTCATTTTCTCCCGAAACAGCTTATCTCTCAAACAGGGAAATAAATCGTAGGATAGACTTAAATTTTCCCCAATTCCCTATCGACCTTCAAGTCGATATTGCTCAAAGAGTTATCCAAAAAATGGATAGTTCTCGCAATAAATATTAATCATTTATTTATTATAAGTTAAA
>DFZG01000038.1:0-10367 GCA_002382075.1 Candidatus Shapirobacteria bacterium UBA4062 | reverse complement strand
CAATCCGGACATTTAAATCCGGCAATCTCTTTGTAAGGACGGGTAAATTTACACTCCGGAAATCGACTACAAGAGATAAATTTTCCAAATCTTCCCAGTCTAATCACCAATTCTCCCTCACTACAATCCGGGCATTTCTCCCCTGTTTTCTCCGCTTCTACCTTGACTCTTTCTGCTTCTTTTTCCACTCTTTTTACTTCAACTTCAAATACACCCCAAAACTTTTTCATCATCGACTGCCAATTTAGCTTGCCCATTGCCACTTCATCCAAATCTTCCTCCATATTCGCCGTAAACGGCAGCGACAATACTTCCAAAAAATTCTTAACCAAAAATAAATTCACTGCCACTCCTAGGCTCGTCGGCTTAAATTTACCTTCATCCTTATCCACATACTGTCTCGCCAAAATCGTGCTAATAATCGGTGCATAAGTACTAGGTCGACCAATTCCTTGTTTTTCCAGACTGGAAACCAAAGACGCATCAGAATATCTTGGTGGTGGGTTAGTTTCCGACTCCTCCACCCAGACTTTTTCCGACTTCAATTTATCACCAACTTTTAATACTGGTAAAATTTGATCCTCGTGGACTTCTCCCGAGATTCTCCAAAAGCCATCGAACAATATATTTACTCCGTTAGATGTAAATACTCCTTTTCCATTGGACAATGTCACTGTCGTATTTTTCATTTTTGCCGCCGCCGCCTGGGTTCCTACCGCTCTTTTCCATATCATTTCATACAATTTTTTCTCTCTCCCTTCAAGTCCACTGCCAATATTTTCTACCCCTGTTGGTCTAATTGCCTCGTGGGCCTCTTGAGCATTTTTTGAAGTATTTTTAAACACCCGCACTTTAGCACTGACATAATTTGCTCCAAATTTTTTCTCAATATATTTTCTAAATTCTTCAATTGCTTTTGGTGATAGATAAACCGAATCAGTCCGATGATATGTAATCAAACCTTGTTCATACAATTTCTGAGCCACACTCATCGTCTGCTTACCTGACCATCCCATTCTTCTCGCCGCCGCTTGTTGTAACTTAGAAGTGGTGTAAGGTGGCAAGGAATATCTTTCCACTTCCCGGCTTTCCACTTTTTCCACCAAAAACTCACTACCCAAGCTTTTTACAAACTCATCCGCTTCTTTTCTATCTTTAAAAACACTCCGACTATATGTATAACTCCCATCAAATAAATCAATTTTCGTGCTGGTAGTTACTTTTTTATCTCCAATTTTTATCAATTCTGCCCCAAAATCTGTTTTTGCTTTAATCAAGGCCAATATCTTAAAAAATTGCTCTTTATTAAATTTTTCTATCTCCACTTCCCTCTCACAAATCAATCTAACGGCTACCGACTGAACTCTTCCTGCCGACAAACCTCTTCTCACTTTTTTCCACAAAACCGGCGATAAAGTATAACCCACCACTCTATCCAGCACCCTTCTACCCTGTTGGGCATTCACCAGATTCGAGTTCACTTCACCCTTATTTTTCATCGCTTCTTCCACTGCTTCTTTAGTAATTTCATGAAACGAAATCCGGGAAATTTTATTTTTATCAATTTTTTGTTTGGAGTTTTCCATCAACCACTGCACATGCCAGGCAATTGCCTCTCCTTCACGGTCAGGATCCGTCGCCAGTAAAATTTCCTTACTTCGCTTGGCTGCTGCCACTAATTCTGCCACCACTTTTTTCTTTTTACTGTCTACCTCATAATCCACTTCAAAAGTTTTTAAATCAACTCCCATCTTACTTCCCGGCAAATCTCGCAAATGACCCACCGTCGCAATCACTTCAAATTCCTTACCTAAGTACTTTCCGATTGTTCTCGCCTTTGTCGGCGATTCCACTACTAGTAGTTTACTTTCACTCATTTTTATTGGCAAAATTTAAATTCTCTAAAACTAAAGTCCATTGTCATCTATTGTAATACCCCTGTCAAGTCATTAATATCCAAAATCATTTCTGCCCCCTGCATCGCCAGCCAATTTGGAGCAAAACTTCCCTCATCCAAAATTCTCCCTGGTACCACCAAAATCCTTTTACCTTTTTCCACAAAATTCTGGGCCAGCAACAAAGTTCCACTTCGTTCCCCTCCTTCAACAATTACCAAACAATCGGCATAATTAGCTACTTGCTCGTTTAACTTTTCAAAATTATCTCCTTCATAAATCTTTATCTTTAAATTAAATTTTTGACTTAATTTTACGACCTCGCTATTGCATCCAAAAACCTTAATAGTTACCACTTCAAATCCCTTATCTCTTAATTCATAATTCTTAATTAATAATTTTCGAATCACTTCTTTTCCATATTCACTCATTCTTCGGCTACCAACAATTGCTATCTTTTTTATCATATTTTTATTAAAAAATTTTTTTCCCCTCCTTGTCAAGGGAGGGGTCGGGGGTGGGTTTTATAATCTAATAACCACTTTACCGTTCTCATCATACCTGGGCACCTTAGTTTCCGGTTCCTCAAACCACAATTTTAAAATATCCCCAACTATAGGCGCTGCCACATCACTGCCTTCTCCACCTCTTTCCACCAAAACTGTTATCGAAATCTCCGGATTATCCGCCGGGGCAAAAGCCGTCAGCCAGGCATGAGTCTCACTACTGCCGTCTCCCACCTCAGCCGTTCCCGTTTTACAAGCAATCTCAGTTTTAAAATTAAAAAGCGGCCAGGCTGTCCCTCCAGGGTTACAAGCTGCCTTCATTCCCTCAACTACAGTTTTCCAATTGTCATATTTAATTCCCAAACTAACACATTCCGTTTTTTTATCGTTCAAAATCGTCATCTGACACAATTTCCCTTCATTAGCCACCACATTTGTCATTTGGTTTACTTGTAAAGGAGTCACGTCCAAATCTCCCTGACCTATCGACAAATGATAAGTGTTTCCCAGATACCACCTCTCCCCTTTAATTTTTCTTTTCCATGCATCATCCGGCACAATCCCCTCAACTTCTCCCACTAATTCCACTCCCGTTTTTTTGCCATATCCAAATTTATTCGCCCACAGTTTTATTCTGTCCACTCCCAGAGCTTCACCTAAATTGTAAAAATAAATATCATTTGATCTTTTCAAAGCTGTCACCAAATCTACCATTCCATCTGTCGTTCCGCTTTTTGTCCACAACCAGTTGGCATAAGAATAATCTCCTACCTTCAACACCCCTGTATCTTCAAATAAAGTATTTTTATCTATTACCTTTTCCTCCAATCCCGCTGTCGCCATTACCATTTTAAATACCGAACCCGGATGATACCTCACTGCTATTGCCCGATTAAGCAATGGATAATTTTCCTTATCATTCAAATAATTTTTAATCATCTCATTATTTTTTTGAAAAGAAAAATGGTTCGGATCAAAACCTGGCGAAGACACCAAGCTGATTATCTTGCCCGTTTTCGGCTCACTCATCACCACTGCCACTTTTTTCCCTTTTACCATTTCGTAAATTTTTTCCTGCCAATAAGCATCTATTGTTAAATTTACATCTTTCCCCACCACTGGTTCCTCTCTTCCCAATTCACGAATATATTTACCCTTTGCGTCAACCTCCACCAACCTTCTCCCTACCTCACCCCTCAAACTACAATCCATCCATTCCTCAATTCCTCCTCGACCCATCATTTCTCGAGCATCAATTTTTTTATCACCACATTTTTTATCGGCAATATCCTCCAAATTAGCCATACCCAAGTACCCCGTCACTGCCCCCATACTCTCTTTATAAGGGTATTCCCTTTTTAATTCATAAGCCAAATCCGCCCCTTCAAACTTATAGCCTTTAAACTCTCCTACCTCTTCAAACACCTTTACTCCATTCACTTCTTTAAAATATTGATAAACACTTTCCGCTACCACCCTCCCTTTTCTATCCAATATTTTCCCCCTACCTGCTTCAATCCTCGTCTCCAATACTTTATTTCCCCTGGCCAGTTCCCGATAATACGCTCCCTGAACCACTATCAATTTCACCACCACTGAAAATAATAACCCAAAACTTAGCCACAACCCTCCCATTAGTACCCAATATTTAACTCCCTTGGCTTCTAAATCACCCATTTACTAACCTCCCAAATATTTTTTAAGCAATTTCATTTTTTTTGGATCCGAAATCAATTCTCCACAACCTTTTATTACT
This sequence comes from Candidatus Shapirobacteria bacterium UBA4062, assembly GCA_002382075.1. Classification (GTDB taxonomy): domain Bacteria; phylum Patescibacteriota; class Microgenomatia; order UBA12405; family UBA12405; genus UBA5615. The sequence goes on along the minus strand of DFZG01000038.1, from coordinate 6,210 downwards.
GCCAACTCTGGCTCCTGAACCACTTCCACATTAATTTTTGTTTTTTGCTCGATCAAACTATCAATTCCTCGCAATTTAGAACCTCCTCCCACCATAACAATGCCTCTTTTCATAATATCGTCCATCATTTCCGGTGGAGTTTCATCTAGAACCTCCGACACCAGTCTTACAATTTTACCTACCTCCAAGCTAACCGCCTCCCTAATTTCTGTTTCATTAATCCTTATACTTTTAGGCAAACTAGTGTCTAGATCCCTCCCTCTCAACACTATTTGCTTCTTACTGTCCTCTTTTGTATCCATATTTCCCACCTCAATTTTCGCCTTTTCCGCACTACTTTTCCCAATCAATAAACCATATTTCATCTTAATATAATTAATTATTGCCTCATCAAAATCATTTCCAGCCGTTTTTATCCCTCTACCTACCACTAGCCCTCCTGCCGACAACACCCCTACTTCTGTTTTTCCTCCACCAATGTCCACCATCAAGATTCCCTGACTCTTATCCAGAGATAATCCCAAACCCATCGCCGCCAAAATTGACTCGTCTACTAGAACCACTTCCCTAGCTCCGGCTCCCAAAAAAATTTGTTTAACTGCCCTCTTTTGGACCTCAGTCACAAAACTAGGTACCCCCACCACTATTTTTGGTTTAAAAATTTTTGGGTAACCACTCGGAATTTCATAAACTAGTTTCATAAAATACCCCACCAGCTTTTCCGCTCCTTCCAAATCAGCCACAATCCCATTTTTAATCGGATTTATCACTTCAATTTGTTTTGGCTCCCGAAATTCCATCTCCTTAGCTTTAATTCCAAAGGCCACACTCTTGGCCAAACTCACTTTCGGCGCCGACATTCCCGTCCATCTTTTCTTTTTTAACCTGGCCATAGTTGTCGACTCTTCAATCACTATTCCCCTATCTTTAAGATAAATTAGCGTATTACTACTTCCCAAATCCACTCCCACCTCCCAACTCATCCCAGAGGGTATTCCTTTGATAAACTTAAAAATCTTATCTTTCTGTCCCACACTCAATTATACAAATTATGGGGGCTTTCTTTATACTATAGTTGCATGATCCAAAATCTCTACTTAATTTTGTTTTTTTGCCTACCTTTAATTTTTTCTTCTTTCAACTCGGAATTATTCGAATTACCCAAGACCTACTTTCTTTATAGTCTGACTCTTTTAATCACGCTTACCCATCTTCTAAATTTTTTTCGTTCCCAAAAGCCTCTATTTAAAAAGACCTCCCTAAATATTATCTTTTTTATCTTTCTTTTTAGTCAAATTATTTCCACTGTCACCTCTATCGATCCTCACACCTCCCTTTTTGGCTATTATTCCCGCCTCAATGGCGGTCTTCTTTCCCTCATCTCCTTTTTTCTTCTTTTTACTATTCTCCCGCTTTATATTAATCGCCGTTTTACTCAAAAGATAATTTTAGCTTCTCTTATTTCTGGCTTTTTTGTCGCCAGCTATGGAATTCTGGAACATTTCGGCATTAACGACCATCTCTGGGTTCAAGATGTCCGCTCCCGGGTATTTTCCACTCTTGGCCAACCCAACTGGCTAGCCGCTTATTTAGCCATTCTTATTCCCTTAACTCTTTACCAGCTACACACTTCCCGCTCCACTCTCAAAAAAATACTTTATTTATTGTTAATATTTATTTTCTATCTCTGTCTTCTGTTTACCAAATCAAAATCCGGTATTTTCGCCGCCGTTTCTTCTGTTTCCCTATTTTATATTCTCTATTTTATCCGCCAAAAATCTAAAAATTTACCCATTTTAGCTTTAATTTTTACTCTGTTTATTTCTCTATCTCTCATCATCAATAACCCCATTAAAGATTTTGTTTTCTTTACCCGCCAAAGCTCCAGCGTCGGCGGGCCTCAAAAATTAGACATTAATAATTCGACATTAGAAATTGATAATCTCAACATTACTCCTTCAGGCGAAATTCGCCAAATAGTCTGGCAGGGAGCTTTTGACTTGTGGCGGCAACACCCTCTTTTTGGTACCGGCACTGAAACTTTTGCCTATTCTTATTACTGGACCCGTCCCCAAGAGCACAATCTCACCTCAGAGTGGGATTTTCTCTATAACAAAGCCCACAACGAATATCTAAATTTCCTGGCCACCACCGGCATTTTTGGCTTAGGATCTTATCTGCTTCTAATCTTTTCCACTCTCGTTTATTTTATAAAAAAAATATTTATCAAAAATAATCGTCCTCTTCTAAATATCGCCCTACTTTGCGCTTATTTATCCATTCTAATTACCAATGCTTTTGGTTTTTCCGTCATCATCACCTCTCTCTATTTTTTCCTTCTGCCTATTTTTTCTTATCCCGTTTCCAGATCTCCCACCATTCAATTCTCCCGACCTCAAAAATACATTTCCTTTACTTTTATCATCATCTTTGCTCTTTATTTTTCCCAAAAAATTCTCTATTACTATTTGGCTGACATCACTTACAATCAAGCCCTTAGTGCCGATAACCGTCAACAATACCTTCAGGCCAAAAGTTTAATCAACCAAAGTCTTGGTTATCGCCCCAACGAACCGATTTACCACTCCAAAGCTGCCTTTATCAACGCCAAAATTGCCCTGGAAAACCCCGATAACTCCGATTATCAAAACCAATCCATCAGACATCTTACCCTTGCCGCCAAAATCTCTCCTTTTAACACCAATATTTGGAAAGAACAGGCCCTCACCCTGTTTTATCTCTCTACTCTTGACTCAAAATATTTCCCCCTCTCCATTACCGCTCTAGAAAACGTTACCCGTCTAGCCCCTACCGATGCCAAAACTTATTATTTAATTGGTAAATATTATCAAGCCACTCAAAATTATTCTCAAGCAATTACCGCCTACCAAAAAGCCATCCAATTAAAGTCAAACTACGACCATGCCTACTTTTCTTTAGCTCAAATCCAGTTCGAACAAAAAGACTACGCCGCCGCCAAAATTAATTTTGAAAATACTCTGAAATACGCTCCCAAAAATGAACAGGCCAAAGATTATCTCAAGAAACTCGAAAAACTGCTGCCTCAAAACTAAAGATTGCCTGCGATTACTTTATCCAAATCCCACTTAATCATTTTATTTTTATAGCTTTTAAAAAATTTACCTTTATCTTCTTTAATCCTATCCACAAACACAATTCCCTCTAAATGATCATACTCGTGTTGAAAAACAACCGCTTCCAAACCCGTCATCACTTTTTCCCTTTTCACCAACTTAATTCCTCTAATTTCTTTAAAAATCACTTGGATTTTTAAAAATCTCTTAACTGTTCCCCAATAATCGGGAAAAGATAAACAACCTTCCAAAAAATCATCTTCCTTACCGTCTTTATCAATCATTATTGGAAACACCTTTTCTCCAAACACTGCCACAATTTCCGGATTAATATAAACTGTCGTTTTTTTTGTTTCACTATTTTTTATCGCCAAAAATCGCCTGTCCAGACCTATTTGAGTCGCCGCCAAACCTACCCCCAAACTCTCATCCAATATTTTTTTGAGATCCGCTACCTCTTCCAGTAATTTATTATCTACCAAAGAAATTTTATTAGTTTTTACCCGCAAAATTTTATTTGGCCAAAAAACAAGTTGATTCATTCCCCTATTCTACCAAAAAATTCTTTGGTCTATAATACTACTTATGATTTCCATCTGTTTTTTTGGTTCTTCTACCTACTCTTTGATTATTCTTCAAAAAATTCTTTCCGACCCTAACCTGTCACTTTCTTTGGTAGTTACCAAGACTGACAAACCCCAGGGTCGTCAAAAATTTATCACCCCCAACCCAGTCGCCGAATTTGCTCGTCAAAAAAAGCTCCCCCTCCTCCAGATCGAAGAATTTTCACCAGATTCTAGATTGAAGATTGAAGATTCAAAATCAGACATGGGTCTTTGTGTCGCTTTTGGTCCACCTTTTTTTGATCAAGAAATGATTGATATTTTTCCCCTAAAAATAGTCAATATTCATCCATCCGACCTACCCAAGTATCGAGGCGCCTCTCCCGCTCCTTGGCAAATTATCAACGGCGAAACTCAATCTCAGGTCACTTTTTTTCAAATCGACCCCCTCCCTGATCACGGACCAATTATTGCCAAGCTACCCATAGCTATCGACTCCCAAATGACTTCAGAAATTTTTTACCAAAAAGCCTTCACCCTTGCCGCCCAAAACTTATCTCAAATTTTAACTTCTTATTCTCAAAATCCTCTTAATCTTACTCCTCAAGACCACGCTCAAAAAAGTTACTACCCAAAATTTACCAAAGAATCTGCTCAAATAGACTGGTCCTGGCCTATCGCCAAGATCCAACGTTTTATTCAGGCTCTTCTCCCTTGGCCAATTGCTTGGACTTTTGTCACTTCAAATAACGGTCAAACATTAAAAATGAAAGTCTATAGCTCCGAAATCAACAATAATCATCTGAATTTAAAAAAAGTTCAAATTGAAGGCAAAAACATTACTGACTGGTTACAAATTTCTGATCACTATCAGCTCAAAACTTGAGCTTCTTTTCCATTTTTTATTTCCCCTTTCAGTTTTTTAAGACACTTAGTGCAAAAATTTCCGCTTAATTTTTCTTCACCCAAATTCAAGGTCACCTTCTGGATATTGGCCATAAAGGTTCTGGATGTCCTATTTTGAGCGTGGGAACGATTACGTCCTGTTTTGGTTCCCTTGCCACATAAACTACATGTACGCATATACGCTATACTATAACATTGATCTTTAATTATTAACATATGGAAAATTTAATTTACTATATCTTTTTAGCCATAGCACTGGTAATAGCCATTACCATTCACGAATATTCCCATGCCCTGGCCGCCGACCGACTAGGTGACCCTACTCCCCGTTCTCTTGGCCGACTCAGCCTCAATCCTCTCCGCCATCTTGATCCTTTGGGAACATTAATGATTTTTGTTCTCCGTTTTGGTTGGGGCAAACCGGTCCCCATCGACGCTTACAATCTCAAAAACCCCCGTCGCGATGAACAAGTAATTGCCCTTGCCGGTCCTGCCAGTAATTTAATTTTAGCTACTTTATTAAGTTTATTATCCGGCTTTATCCCTCAAAACTTCATCCTCCTTTCCTTTCTGTTTACCCTAATTCAAATCAATATAATTTTAGCCGTTTTTAATCTACTACCAATTCCGCCTCTTGATGGTTCAAAAATATTTTTAAACCTTCTCCCTGTCGACACCTCAATTAAATGGCAGGAAGCTTTTGATCGTTTTGGTATCATCATCCTCTTGATCACTCTATTTATCCCTATCTATAACCAAAAAACTCTTATCGATCTTATCCTTACTCCAACCGTGAATCTAATCTCCCGACTGCTTCTACCTCTTTAAATTAAATCTCTTTTTTCCACCAATTCATTCAAGTTCTCAATCATTACTTTGATATCTTCTTCTCCCATCCCATGAACCGCCGCCCCCTCTTCTAATGTTTCCATTCCGGACGCCGCACAACCAATACAATGAAACCCATACTCTTCCATTAACACTTCACCTAATTCCGGATATTCTTCTACTAATTCAGCCATCAACATCTTGCCGGTAATTTTTGGTTTATTTTCTTTTGCCATATTTAATTGTACCCTTTTAATTAATTTCTGATAATTTAATTTCCCTTAAATCACTTACCAACCTGTCCTCTACTTTTTTCCAGATTTTTTTAATCTGACATTTATCTTCCCTGACACATCGACCACTATGAGCCATGCATTTAACCGCACCCATGTCTTCTCCCAAAGCTTCCATTAAATCATAAACGCTTCTTTTGTCCCAATCCTGGGCCAAACTATATCCTCCATTTTTTCCTTCCTTACTTTCCACGATTCCTGCCTCTTTCATTGCCACCATTAATTGCCCCATAAACCGGTAAGGCAATACTAAAGTTTTGGAAGCTTTTGCCAAAGATATAGTTTTTCCCTGTTTTTTAGCAAAATAGCCAATAATAATAATACTGTACTCAATTTTTTTTGATATAGTCAACATAGTCTGATTATCCCTAATTTTACCCCAAAATTAACCTTAAAACTACCCCCTAATAAATTTGATATAATTAATTACCTACCTTAAGCCTAAGCTCTGAGAAGGTGTTTTTTCTAGCTAACCTTCTATAAAGGAGGGTGTGTTTCTAATCTGGATTCCATTTTGGAACAGCC
>DFZG01000042.1 GCA_002382075.1 Candidatus Shapirobacteria bacterium UBA4062 | reverse complement strand
TTTTTGGGTATCCGCCAAGCTATTCCCCAAAACATTAAGATGTTCGCCATCCAATCTGCCGCCAACCCCACTCTTGCTAAATATTTTGATAAAAAATATAAACCAGAATCTATAAATATTACCGATGCTCTCACCGTCAAAACTCTGCCACTTAGACAACAATTAATCTCTTCCTTAAAACAAACTGATTCCCTAGCTCTGGCGATTCAAAACGATGATATTCTTTTGGCCCAAAAAGAACTTTTATTCCAAAGTATCACCACGTCCAATGAAGGCGCCTTGGCTCTGGCTGGACTTTATAAAGCCAAAAAAATGTCTCTAAATATTGGACCAAACCCTCTTATAATTTTAACCGGGGCTCTCAGATGAACCTTTCTCAAACTCTCCATAATAGCGACTATTCCTTCTTCTTCTTAATCGTCGAAAACTATTTAGATATCAACCTTCACCCATACTTAAACAATTTCTATCCAGTTTATGCCTACAAAAATGATTCACAAAAATTATTACAATCACAAAAAATTCCTTACTTTTGTTTAGAAGAGCAGGGGGTTAGTTTACAGCAAAAAAATTCCGGCAGATTACTCTCTGAGTCAAAAACTATCGAATACATCAATCAAATTTGCCAACAAACCAACACTAAAGCCGCCATTGTTCCTTTCAAACCATCAGCCAGAATCGAAAAACTTTGCCAACAACATTCCTGGAAACTAATAGCCAACCCCGCCAAAATTAACCGCTTCTTTGAAGACAAAATTCAATTTCAAAAAATTTGTGACGAATCTCAATTGCCCACCATTCCATCACAAATTATTACACTCAATTCTGACAATTTTAATAAGACTCAATCTGAATTGGGAAAAAACCTGGTTCTCCAAACCCATTTTGGTTGGGCTGGCAACAGTACTTTTTTAGTTAGCTCCTACTCCGAAGCTCTTTCCCATGCCCCTCAAAATTCACCAGTTAAATTATCTACCTATCTTCAAGGTTATTCACTTTTAAACAATTGTTGTCTTACTCCAAAAGGTCTTATTCAAAGCCCTCCCGCCCTCCAATACACTGGCCTCACTCCTTTTACTAGTAATCCCTTTGCTACCGTCGGTCGTCAATGGCCGTCTTTAGCCCCAGATTACGTTATATCCCAAGTAAACTCGTTAACCCAAAAATTTTCCCAAATTCTTTCTAAAAACAATTATCTTGGTTTTTTTGGTTTAGATTTTTTTGTCAGCCAAGATCAAGTATTTATCCTAGAATGTAATCCCCGACTTACTGCTTCTTTTGCTCTTTATACTCATATGGAAATTTCTCAAAACCTCGACCCTTTATTTTATTTTCACCTTCTCGCCTTTACTAACCCTCAACTTGAAATCGATGTCCCCACCCAACAAAAAAGATTTGAAAATAAACAATTAGTTGGTTCAGAAATTATCTACAAAAATAACACAACCCACACTTTCCAAAAAATAAGCCAAAATATCGCTTTTTCCGACAGCCTGAATCCTATTAAAATCAAACCTCACATTCTCAGTCTTTTCAAATCATCGTGACCAAAAAATCACCACTCATTATTTCTGTTTTGTTACTAACCTTAATCGGCGTTTTTTTCATTGCTATCTCCTCCCTTTCCGAAGCCAGTTCCACCATTGGCGATCAATTCTTTTTTCTTAAAAAACAACTCACTTGGATACCCATCAGTTTGGTAACATATTTTATTGCCTCAAAAATAGACCTAGAAATTATTACCAAATATGTCACCCCCACCTATCTTTTCTCTCTCTTGTTACTAGTATTAGTTTTTGTTCCCCAACTGGGTACTACTACTCTCGGAGCTAGTCGCTGGATAAATTTAGGTTTTATCAGTTTTCAGCCTTCAGAAATATATAAATTAACTTCTATTATTTTTTTTGCTTACATGTTTTCTCAAGAAAAATATCGACACACTAAAAACTTAATTATCTACCTCTCACCCGCCTTAATCTTAATTATTCTTGAGCCCAACCTCAGTACTGCTATTTTGATTACCGCTATTATTTTTTCTCTTTTTTACCTTTCCGGTGGCAACATTTTGGCGATTTTTACAATCAGCACTTTTGCTGTACTTATGGGAATAATTTTAATTGTTACCTCACCTTACCGCCAAGCCAGACTCCAAACCTTACTTAACCCACAAGACGAGCAATCAATTTCCTATCACAGTCAGCAAATCACCATTGCCATTGCCTCCGGAGGCTTGTTTGGCAAAGGGTTTGCTAACTCAGACCAAAAATATAAATTTCTTCCAAAACTGTCCACCGACTCCATTTTGGCCGTCATTGGTGAAGAAACCGGTTTTATCGGCATCACTATCATAATTTATCTCTACTTAGTCCTTATTTTTTATCTTCTAAAAATTGGCCGGCTTATTAAAGACCAATATCAGTCATTAATAATAGTCGGCATAGCCTGTTGGATTGCTTATCAAGCCCTAATTAATATTTTTGCCGTCGCCTCCTTGATTCCTCTCACCGGCATCCCCCTTCCCTTTATTTCCTACGGCGGCTCATCACTCATGGCCCTATACGCTGCTATCGGATTAGTAAAAAATATCGAAAAAAATAATCAATCCTTGTTATACTCAAACAGTGATACCCAACAAAAAAATAATTCTCACCGGCACTCATCTGACACCAGCCCTAGCCTTCATCGATCAACTAAAAAAGGACAAGACGATTAATTGGAAAATATTTTATATTGGCCGTAACTACAATTCCACTCAAAATAAACATCCCTCAATCGAATCCAAAATAATTCCTCAAAAAAATATTCTTTTTTATGGCTTAAACTGCGGTAAATTTGATCGACGCTGGTTTCCAAACACTCTCAAGGGCATTCCTCAAACCTTTTCTGCCTTTAATAAATCTTTAAAACTCATCAAACAAATTAAACCGGATATTTGTGTTTCCTTTGGTGGCTATATTTCCGTCCCAGTTGTAATCGCCAGTAATTTTTTAAAAATTCCCTCAATTACCCACGAACAAACCAACACTTTATCCCTTTCAACCAAAATTAATTCATTTTTTACAGATTTTACCGCCCTTTCCTTTCCTCAAAAAAAATATTCCCAAAAACAAATTTTTACCGGAAATTTGTTACGACCCGAAATTTATAAACAAAAGTCAGTTCTTTTTCAATCCTTAAAAATCAGCAAACCCATAATTTATATAACTGCCGGAAATCAGGGTTCACATAGCATTAACCTCCTGGTTCCTGATTTAGCCAAAAAATTTCCTAAATATTTTTTTATACACCAGACCGGACCACTCGAATTTGAAGAATACAAAAACATTAATTTAAAAAATTATCTTTGCATCGATTATGTCGACACATCCGACATTGGCTGGATTTTAAACAACAGCCAAATAATCATCAGCCGTTCCGGTGCCAATACCTCCCAAGAGATTGTTGCCTTAAACAAAACTTCAATTTTAATTCCCTTGCCCAAAACCCAACAAAACGAACAGGTAAAAAATGCCCTTTGGGTAAAACGAAGTCTACCCAAACACACTCTTGTAGTTAAACAAAACCAGCTCACTCTCAAAAAACTCCAAAATTCAATTAACCGGCTTTCAAATATTACTCAAAAAAAAGTAACTATTTCCATTAAAAATAACCCCAAACTCTTAAAACTCTGTCATGAAACCCTTACTTAAAATTCTTCTACCCTCATCCATCATTGTTCTTTTAATTTTAATCTCCAATATTTTTTTAATTCCCAGTTCTAAAACTTTTTCTTCACCTTTAAACCAAGATAATTTAAATCAAAAAATTTACAACGATTTTATTAAAGCAACCCATATTTCCGGAATCAATCAAGATATCTCCCAAATAGAATATAAACCCCACCTTCAAGAAATTCACTTTCTCCTAAATCAAAATAACCACACTACCAGTGTCATAATCTCCACAAAAAAGGATATTTACTCTCAAGTTGCCATCTTACAAAAAGCCATAAAAGTCGCTAAAATTAAAGGTAACCAAATTAGCTTTATTGACCTTGGTTTAAGTCATCCTTATGCAAAACTCAAAAATAATTAGCGGCATCGATATCGGCACCAGTAAAGTAACTACTATTATCGGCCAATATTTTGAATCAGAAGAGCGTCACAATGTTGTGGCTGTATCCTCTTTTCCCGCCACCGGCTTCCGAAAAGGCCAGATTATCAATCTTGAACAAGCCGTAAGCACCATCACCCAAAGCATTGAATCAGCCGAAAGAATGGCTGGTTTTCAAATAAATTCCGCCACTGTTTCTATTACCGCTCCTCATATTGACTCTCTCAATTCAAAAGGGGTTGTCGCCATCAGTTCACCCAACAACGAAATAACCCAAGAAGATGTCAGCCGGGTTATCGAAGCCGCCAAAGCCATCTCTTTGCCTGCCGGTAAAGAAATTATCCATGTCATACCCAGAATCTACACTGTTGATGGCCAAGAGGGGGTTAATGACCCCATTGGTATGAATGGCATTAGATTAGAAGTTGAAGCTCATTTGATTTTGGCTTCTACCTCCGCCTTAAAAAATCTTCGAAAATGTCTTGACGAAATTGGATTAAAAATAAATTCCTTGGTTTATTCCGGATTAGCTACAGCCTATTCATCTCTAACCGAAACCGAAAAAGAGCTTGGTGTTGCCCTAATCGATATTGGTGGTACTGCCACCTCAATAACAATATTTTCCGAGGGCTCACCTGCCTACTCAGCCGTTCTCCCTTTAGGTGCCAACAATGTCACCAACGACTTGGCTATAGGTCTTAGATTTTCCCTAAACGATTCCGAAAAAATCAAAATTAGACTGGGTAAAATTATCGAAAACAAAAAATTTGAGGATGAAATTGATATTAGTCAGTTCGGCCTTGAGTCTGATAGCAAACAAAAAATCTCTTGCCAAACTGCCATTAACGGCATTATCAAACCGCGACTTGAAGAAATTTTTACCCTAATTAGTGAGCAGATTCAAAATAGTAATTTTTATGATTCAATCCCAGCCGGAATTGTCCTTACTGGGGGTGGTTCTCAGACAGTTTCTATCAAAGACATCTGTGGCCAAATCATTCCCTTACCTCTAAGAATCGCTGTTCCTCCAAAAGTAGGTGGTATTGTTGACGATATTATTAACCCAGCCTACACTTCCACCCTAGGACTTTTAATGTACAGTATCAATGATTCCAAATTTAATCAAAAAAACTTCACTTCCAAAAAAACAAAAGTGTCTTTCGATGGGCTATTTGGAAAAATTAAAAATTTACTTGAACCTCTCCTTCCTTAATGCCATTAATCAAAACTCTAACCGGACAATTTGCCAAAATCAAAGTCATCGGAGTTGGTGGTGGTGGAAACAACGCCATAAATTCGATGATATCCGAAGAATCAATTCAAGGTGTCGAGTTTATTGCCGTCAATACTGACTCCCAAGCTCTATTAAATTCACTCGCCGATATAAAAATTCAAATTGGGGAAAAACTCACTAAAGGTCTTGGAGCCGGAGGAAATCCTGTTATGGGTCAAGAAGCCGCCAAAGAATCAACCGAAAGAATCAAAGAAGTCCTTGAAGGCACCGACATGGTTTTTATTACCGGAGGCATGGGTGGAGGAACCTGCACCGGAGCCGCCCCCATCATTGCCCAAATTGCCAAAAAAGAACTCAATATCCTAACCATCGCTGTTGTTACCAAACCTTTTCTTTTTGAAGGTACCCGCCGAATGACCAATGCCGAAGAGGGGATAAGTCTACTTCGAGACAATGTTGACACTCTCATTGTCATCCCCAATCAAAAAGTCATGGAAGTTGTCAACGATAAAGTTACCTTACTTGAAGCCTTCAAAATTGCCGACTCGGTCTTAAACAAAGGCACCAAAGCCATCGCTGATTTAATTACTACCCCGGGTCTTATCAACCTTGATTTTGCTGATATCAAATCTGTCATGAGCAATGCTGGCTCAGCCCTTATGGGAGTCGGTGAAGCCGAAGGTCCAAACAAAGCTAAAAAAGCGGTTTTATCCGCCATTGATTCACCCCTGGTTGATGTCAATATTCAGGGAGCTAGGGGAGTACTGATCAA
>DFZG01000002.1 GCA_002382075.1 Candidatus Shapirobacteria bacterium UBA4062 | reverse complement strand
CTCCAACCTTTTGTAATTCGACGGACCGTTCTGACCTCACTGAAACAAACCAATAAGAATTCTTACTGCTTCCTCAATGGGCGCAATTTCATATTACGATTCCACTATAAATGGAGTTTTTGCGAAAAAAATTTGGGTAAGTGTCGTCAGGCACGAACCTTTTATGCTGTGTGAGGCGACGTCCTATAGGAACAAAATTTCCACATCCCTTATCTTTTCAAAATCCTTGTCCATTGTAACCACTTTCAACCCACAATATTTGGCCATGCTGTATTGATAAGCATCATCAAAATCTAAATTCAGACTTTTCCTGACGTTTACAACCTCTCTATACAGTTCCATCGGCAATGAGAGAAGTTGGGTAGTGGGTAAGACGTCTTCAACAAATTTCTGAAGAATGTCCTCTTTGCCGTATTTGAACAAGATTACACCAATAGAGTGCAAAGAGAAATCTGTTATGTTGAGATTTCCGATATTGTTATCCAGAAACTTCTTACAACTTTCCTTCTTATCCTGCCTCAACAGTATTTCTAAAAATACATTCGTATCCACTAAAAACATTATCTCCACTCCAAAGCCCTATGTTGCAATTCAACAGAAGTGAATTTCTCCCGTATCTCAGATAAGCCCCCTTCCCAGTCAAACTTGAACTTCTTTGCCTTGGTTTCCTTGCCCTTGTACTTCTTTAGCAGAAACTCCATATAATCCAAAACCTCCCTCCTTAAATCTTCAGGAAGCTCTTGCATTTTCACCTCGATTTCCTTTTCATATTCATACATGATTATAACCATTCCTTTCTAGGCACAAAACCTTAATGAAAGCATTTCTTACAGACTTTTCGCCTCCTTAATATATTCTATCTCTGTTTACTTAAAGGATGTCGCCCATCGGCTGAGCGTATCTGACGTCCTGCCGTTAGGCTGGACTTAGGCGGAGTGCTGAAGGTACGAAGCCAGATACGTTCTGTTGTCCGAATGCGATAGCACCGAGCAAACCAAAGGGTTGCGAGAGTTCCGAACCCCGCTCGTTTCTTCGTTTATTTTTCAATAGTATCTCCCAATTTGCTTTTCAAAGCAGGAATATCTTTTTTAACCGTATCCCATACAGCATCTATATCCACACCTAAATAATCATGTATCAGTTTGTCTCTCATTCCTGCTATATCTTTCCAGGGTACTTCAGGATATCTTTCTCTAATCTCTTTAGATAACCTCTTTGTAGCCTCACCTATTATCTCGATCTGCCTTATTACCCCATCCTGTGTAAGATGATTATCCATGAATTCTCCATATCTTATACCGTGGGTATATTCCTCTATTCTGGATATGGCATCTAAAACGTGCTTTAGATACGCAGAGTCGTCTTTTTTCATCCGTAAATTACCTCCATCTCTTTTCTTATCGTATCAATTAAATATGGACTTATGGATTTTTCCGTCAACAAATCCACTTTTATTCCTAAAACTTCAGATAACTCTCTTTCTATCCTCACAAGTTCAAGAAGGCTTTTTCTTCCTGAAAATTCCACGATAACGTCTATATCGCTTTCAGGTTTCTCTTCTCCTCTTACATAAGAACCAAAGATAGCTATTTTTCTCGCCCCTTGATTTTTAAGCGCTTGGATAATTTTTTCGAAGACTTCTTCTTTATTCATGCTTATTCACCTCTCAAAGCAGGGTTCGGAATTTCGGACAACGTTGAAGCGTAAAAGAAGCCCCGACTTGTCGGGATTTGGGTAAGTGCCGAAAGGCACGAGCCTTTTATGCTGTGTTGTACGCCGTAGCCCCAATTTTTAATCTGCTTCCCATCTATATTCGAAATCTTCGTTTCCTAAAGCCAATATTTCTTTTAATCTTTTGCTCAACTCTTGTCCACCAGGAAGCATTGGGAGCATACTAAAGTAATTGTGAATTGCAAAGTTTATCCCCGCAAGACAAGTTTTGGCTTTAATCCAGTTATGAGGACTGAATATTTTTCCTTGCGGCTGAACTTCGTTAGCAGCGGCTTCTAATGCCATATTTACGCTACGTCCACTAATATTTATTATTTCATCTACCATTCCGTTTTGTTGGGCTTTTTCTAAACAACGACCCGGATTTGGAACTCTGTCTGATTCATTATTTGAAATTGCAAAGCACATTGATATAGCATAAAGATGGTGATATGGCGCGTACGCTTTCATTGCAAGCAATGTTTCATTCATTCCCAAAGAATTCTCATCAGTCCAACTTTTTAGAAGCTCTTTCATCCAAAAATTAAGTGCTTGAGCATTTTCTGGTTTATATTCCCGCTTAAAAAGTTGCTCAAAATATTTATCAAAAATTTTTGCTTCACTATATGAAACATTGGGTCTTTTAGAGTGCCAAGCAATTAAATATTTTCCAAGGTCGGAAAGGTCTAACACATAATTTTTGTCTTTGTCAGCAGGAGCTTGCTCGCCCCGTTTTGTAATGAAGTAACCGCTGGGATACTTTTGTTCAAAGAGTTTTTTTAGGTTTAAAACTCGTTTGTCATTGCTTCTTAAATCACGGGGCTTGACAGCACTTTGAGAGTTTGTATTAATGCTTATTCTGTCTGCTCTTTCTCTTTGTGGAATTTCGTAGAATCTGAATAAAACAAAAGTGTCGTCTAATGTTTTTATTCTTTCACTACAACTTATAATAGTATTTAACGATTGACAACCGTTCACAACGCTTAACCCATTAAGTTTTAATTTTTGGTCTTGTAATTCCAGTTTGTTACAAATTGCAGTAATACCGTTATGAAAAAAGAAAAAGTCACGATGTTTGTCGCTGTATATTGTATTTTTTATTCCCTTATTTACTGCATTATTTAAACCTAAACTTTGTCTAACATTTTTTTGGAATAATGTTCCGTCCTTTATGCCAGGAATGTTAATACATTCCCTCAATGGAATTGCAGCAACAACGACTTGCGTTCCAGCAATGTTAAGAGGAAGAAAGCGGCTGTCAGATAAATCTATTGTATGTTTAATTGATGGACTTTCTCTTTCCAGCGCCAAATCATATCTTCTGTTTAACTCGTCTTTATCAATGACAGTTATTGATGATGGGAAATCTTCCTTTTCAGCCAGGTCAGCTAATTGTTTTTGAAATGTTGCAAGGTCATTGTTTGCAGATTCTGTAAGAGTAGAAGTTGTAATCAATTCAAAGGCGACTTCATAATCGTCCTCAAGTGCTTTCGCAACTTCTGATAATTTCCTTTTCAATTTTATATTTCCAACTTCCTGTAATTTTATTATATCTCGTAATTGCAACCAAGAGGATAAAACTTCTCTCAAAGGTTCTGCGTCAACCGAAGAACTTCCAATAAACTTTCCTTGAATTACAAAAATCGTTTGCTTATCATCATCAATTACGATAGCGTCAATTTGCTTGTCGTCCGCACCGTCTGTGATGTCGTCTTTGGTTTCATTCATATTTCTTAAATAAATGTTCCTTAAATACCAAGCAACAAATCTTTGTCCGTCATTCGGAAAATTTTGCTGGTAGTAATTTTGTTTGATTTCTTTTTTTATTCGTTCATACATACTTTTTCCTCCTTAAACTGGGACTATGGCATATAACGGGGCACGGGGTTTACGAAGTGCCAAATGCATTTGGATGAGCGAAGCGATCGAATTTCCCGCCCATCTCGCGTTCCTAATTGCACTCAGGTGCAATTTTTATCCTAAAATTAGGGGGATAGTTACACTTCGGTGCATTTATCTTAATTTTACC
>DFZG01000060.1 GCA_002382075.1 Candidatus Shapirobacteria bacterium UBA4062 | reverse complement strand
GGAACTAATTCTTAATTCCCACCAACTCAACTTCGAAAACTAAAGTAGCTTTGGGTGGAATAGCTCCTGGAACACCTTCTTCACCATAAGCTAGTTGATAAGGAATAGTTAGGCGTCTTTTGCCACCGACTTGGAGGCCAATAATTCCCTGATCCCAGCCGGGAATAACCATTCCAACTCCAATTTGAGTTTCAAATGGCTGACCGCGATCGTAGGAAGAATCAAATTTGGTGCCGTCGATTAAAGTGCCCAAGTAATGAATAGAAATAGTATCACCTGATTTAACTTCAGGACCGGTGCCGACAAGAATATCTTCTACTTTAAGTTCGGTAACATCGGTTAATAAAGGAGCTGAGGTCTCGGATAAGGTGTTGGGTTTGTTGTTTTGGTCTGTCATAGTATTATTTTGAGGTTGACTTAAATCTAAATTGGTAAACTCTTCAACCGGAGAGGTTTTGGATTGGTTTGACAATATTAATATTAGCCCAATTAGCATACCTAGGCCAATAGTAATTAAAACATAATTAGTTTTAATTTGAGTCATAGTGTCTATTATGCCAGATAGGAGAAGATGTTGTTATAATTAAATGGTTAATAAATATTAGAAATATGGATAAGTTTGAAGATTTTTCAAAAAAAATAGGTTTAAACGATAAGCAAAAAAAAGCGATGGAGGATTATATTAAGGAAGTGATTAAAGAAAACTTGTTATTGATGAAGGACGAGTATAACAATGAAATTGACTTGGTAATAAATAGTTTAGCGGACAAAGAGTAGTTTATGAGTGCAATTTCTTTGATAGATATAAAAAATAAAACTGGAATTGGATTTGGAACTAGCGGAGTTAGGGGTCTGGTAAGCGAATTGACAGATGAGGTTGTGTATTCGTATTCGACGGCTTTTTTAAAATACTTAAAAGATAATGGAGAAAAGTATGAAAAGGTAGCGTTGGCGGGTGATTTAAGAGACAGCACTCCTAAAATTATGAGAATAGTTGGAAGAGCGATTATAGATATAGGAGCAGAAATTGTTAATTGTGGTTTTGTGCCAACTCAAACTTTGGCATTGTATGGCATAAAAAACAAAATACCATCGATCATGGTAACCGGTAGTCATATTCCCGCCGACAGAAACGGAATTAAATTTTATAAACCAGAAGGTGAGGTGTTAAAAAGCGACGAAGAAATAATTTCTTCTATGGAAATTGAAAACATAGGTAAAATATTAGGAGTTGATTTGCCGGAAATCAATAACGAAGCGAGCTTGTTGTATTTTGAAAGATTTTTAAAGATATTCCCTCTTAAAAGTCTTGAGGGGATGAAAATTGGTTTGTATGGTCATAGCGCGGTAGGCAGGGATATTTTTGAAAATATTTTGGTAAGTTTTGGGGCAGAAGTGACCAAGTTGGGTTATAGTGATGAATTTGTGCCGGTAGACACAGAAGTGATTGAAGAAAAAACAGCTGAATTAGGAAAAGTATGGAACAGTGAACATCGGTTTAATGCCTTAGTCTCGACTGACGGAGACAGCGACAGGCCGCTTTTGGGAGACGAGAATGGAAATTGGTTAAGATCGGATATTTTGGGCATATTAACAGCAAAATTTTTAAAAGCAAAAGTGGTGGTAAATCCGATTAGTTGTAATACCGCCCTGGAAAAATCAAAATTATTTGAAAAAATTGTAAAAACAAAAATTGGTTCGCCTTATGTGGTGGCGGAGATGATTAAATTGGAAAAGGAGGGTTTTACAAATATAGTTGGTTATGAAGCAAATGGCGGGTTTTTTACCCAAGACTTACCTACCCGGGATGGAATTTTGCCTTTGATTTGTTGGTTGGTGCTGGCAAAAAGTGATAAAAAAGGAATTTCCCAGCTAATGAATGATTTACCAAAAAGATTTACCGAAAGTGGTAGTGTTCGGGATTTCCCAACTGATAAAAGTATGAAAATAATAGAATCGGGAGAGGCCTTGGAAAAAATTCAAAATTCTTTTGGTGTAGCCCAAAATATAAGCAATATTGATGGCTTAAGAATAACTCTTCTAAACGGCGAAATAATTCATTTAAGACCTTCAAAAAATGCCCCTGAGTTTAGAAATTATGTTGAAGCCGGTTCCCCTGCCAGGGCTAAAACATTATCGGCAGAAGTTTTTAAAATCATTCAGAGTTGGAATATTTAGTATCTGCTAAAATTAGCCATGATTAGAGATGAAATAATTAAATGGTTAAAGGAAAATAATTTAGAAGCGAAACTAGAGCACCCGGCAATCGAAAAATTTGGAGATTTTGCTGTTAGAACTGGAAAGCCAATAGAGAATTTAAGTAAAAGTGATTTAATTGAAAAGACGGAATTTGTGGCCGGTTTTGTAAATATATGGATTAAAAAGAATTTTTTGATTGAAGAAGCTTTGAAAATTGTATCTAAGCAATGGCAGGAGAATTTAGCAAATTTAGGGAAAAACAAGACGATGGTGATTGATTATAGTGCCCCAAATATTGCCAAACCGTTTGGAATTGGACATTTAAGATCAACAAATATTGGTCAGGCAATATACAATATTTACCAAGCTTTAGGATGGAAGTGTATTGGTGATAATCATATTGGTGACTGGGGAACCCAGTTTGGAAAATTGATAGTAGCTATTAAAAAATGGGGTCCTTCGACTACGCTCAGGATTAAAGACCTGTCGATTGAGAATTTAGAGAAATTATATGTCAAATTTCACAGTGAATCAGAAAAAGATGAGAGTTTAGTTGAGGAGGCTAGAGATTGGTTTTTAAAACTGGAAAATGGTGATGAAGAAGCGGTGAGTATTTGGAAAAAATGTATTGAAGTGTCGATGAGAGAGTTTGACAAAGTTTACGAGATGCTTGGAGTTAAAATTGACCAAACTTTGGGTGAATCTTTTTATCTAGATAAAATGCCAGAAGTAATAAAACTAATGGAAGAGAAAGGATTGATCAAAGAAAGTCAGGGAGCCAAAATTGTTGAATTTTCAAATATGCCACCGGCGATGGTGACAAAATCTAACGGAGCAACGACGTATTTTACCCGGGATGTGGCAACGGTTAAATACAGAGTAGATACTTGGAATCCGGATTTAATAATTTATGAAATTGGAGCAGATCAGGAACTACATTGTCGACAAATTTTTGAAACAGCACGACTGATAGGTTATAAATCACAGTTTTATCATGTGGCTCATGGATTGATTAGGTGGAAAGATGGTAAGTTTTCGACTAGAAAAGGCTCGACAATTCATCTGATGGAGGTGATTGATAAAGCCCTTGAAGAAGCTAGAAAAATTGCGCCGGATAATTCAGAGGATAAGTTGAAAGCGGTAGCTATCGGAGCAATTAAATTTAATGATTTAGCGACTGATCCGAAAAAAGATATTATTTTTGACTGGGAAAAAGTAATGAGTATGGATGGCAACTCAGGGCCATATTTGCAATATACTTATGCCCGATGTAAGAGTGTATTAAGCAAATCTACAATCTACAATCTACAATCTACAATTAAAGATAATGAATTAATGAATATAAACGAAGAAGAAACGGCTTTGTTGAGATATTTTTATCAATATGAAGAAAAAATTATTGAAGCATCTGAGAGATTTTCACCGGCCGTCTTGGCGGAATATTTGATAAATTTGGCTAGAAAGTACAATGAATTTTATGGCAAGTGGCGAATTGTAG
>DFZG01000025.1:5029-9835 GCA_002382075.1 Candidatus Shapirobacteria bacterium UBA4062 | reverse complement strand
AGAACATAGTAGATTATGCCGGAAGCCAGGGCAGCGGTGAAAATAAATACGGCGATGAAAGGAAGAAGATTTTTTTTGTTTTCCATTTTTTTGGGTGATGAATTTGTATCAGTTGACTGATTAATTATAACAGGTGAAACAGCAGGGGTTGAATTTGAAGCAGGTTTAAGAAAAAGTCCCAAAACTGGCAGGGGTAAATTAGGAGCTTTGTTGAATTTTTGGGCGATTTGGGAGGGATCATAAGTAGCCGTGTCCATTTTTTCAAAAGAAGCAGCGTCGATTTTGGAATTGGTGGGTAAATAAAATTTGGTAATTTTTTTGTTGAAATAAAGATTACCGTAGTTTAGGGTTTTTTGAACGTCAGGGCTGGAATTTTTTAGGACATTACAAAGATAGAGGGAATCACCTTTTGAAAGGGATAGGGAATATTCGGTCTCGGAAACCGGGTAGGCAAAAAAGTATTCTTCGGAATTGTAGTGAGACATGACCAAACTAATTGAAGAAGAAAGGGACTGGTAAAAGGGAATCGTTACTTGTAAACGGGATATATTTTGAACTAAAATTTGATATTTTTGTTTGTCGATAATTTGAGAACGAATGATGGTTTTGTCGCCGGAAGTGACTAGCTGGTAGCTGATATGTTGAGGATCAATTTTGAAAGAGACAAAACTTTCAGCTAAACCAATAAGTTCGTTGGTTTCGATACTGTCGATTTGAGAATCGTAAATAAAAGATTTGGTTAAAATAACATCGTCGGGGAGGAGTAAATCGAGGGAGGTGATTTTGTTGGTTTTTAGGAAATTAGCGAGAGCGTGAAGATCGCCATCAGTCTGACTTTTCCAGAGATTAATGTCGAAGGAGAAATTATTTTCAGATTTTTTGTCTAAAAAAATTTCGACCGAATTTGATTTGGGCCAAAGTACTGCTTTAGGTCGAGAAAATAGAGACATCCTAGATTATAGTATGAACAAAAATAATATGGTTGGCAAGTAGCAAGCTTACCATCTTAAATGAGCAAAGGCCTTGTTGGCTTCGGCCATACGTTCGACTTCGGCTCTTTTGGTGACTGCAGAACCTTCGTTATTGTAGGCAGAAACTAATTCAGAGGCCAATTTTTCACCAAAAGTGTGAAATTGTTTATTGGGTTTGCTACGAGCAGCGGCAACTAACCAGCGAATCGCCAGAGAAAGCTGACGGTGAGTTCTGACCGGGGTGGGAACTTGATAAACAGCTCCACCAATACGACGAGGTCTGACTTCTATTTTGGGTTTGATGTTGTCAATGGCTTGTTCAAGAGTAGTGAGAACGTCTTCGCTTTTGGTTTCTTTCTGAAGAATTTCGATAGCGGAATAGACCTGTTTAGCAGAAGCAATCTTTTTGCCATCCTTAAGGGCATAGTTAATTAATTTGCTGACGACGATACTTTGATGAATCGGATCCGCGGGAACTTGTCGAATTTTGCTTTGACCTTTTCTGGACATAATTTAAAAATTTCTAATATCTAATTTCTAATATCTAATAAATAATTAGGCGGATTTGGTAGAAGGCTTTTTGGCGCCATATTTACTTCTGGATTGAAGACGGCCAGTGACTCCAGCAGCGTCATACTTGCCTCTAACTATGTGATAACGAACACCAGGTAAATCCCGGACACGACCACCGCGAATAGCCACAATTCCGTGTTCAGCCAGATTGTGACCAATACCAGGAATATAGGCAGTAACTGAAGTGTGGTTGCTAAGTTTGACCTTGGCAACTTTTCTTAGAGCCGAATGTGGCTTTTTGGGAGTCATGGTTTTGACAGCCACAACCACCCCTTTCTTTTGGGGATTGTAGGTAGGAATCTGGCGATTCTTGATACTGTTAAAGTTGTTGCGGAGAGCAGCGACTTTAAGTTTTTTGGTCGGCTTTTTACGACCTTTTCTGATTAGTTGATTGAATGTAGGCATTTTTTTAGATTATTTGATCTTTTCCAACAGGAATAAGACGTCCGATAATAACATTTTCTTTGAGTCCAATCAAGTTGTCGACATCAGCCAACAGGGAAGCTTCGGTTAAAACTGAAGTTGTTTGTTGGAAAGATGCAGCGGATAACCAGGAACTTGCCGAAAGAGCAGTTTGGATTAATCCCAAAAGGACCTTGCTACCTTTGGCAGCCTTACCTTTATCACCTTTAGCTTTTTCATTTTGGTGATTGTAAACCGCTTTGGTAACAATTTGACCATAAAGGAAATTGGTATCTCCAGGATCTTCAATCTTGATTTTGTCGCTCATTTCTTTGATGATAACTTCAATGTGCTTGTCATGAATAGTAATACCTTGAGATTCATAAACACCCTGAATACTGGTTAATAAGTATTTTTGGGCGGCTTCAAGGCCTTTGATTTCCATAATTTCGCGAACATCGAGTGAACCAGAGGAAAGTTGAGTTCCCTGTCCAACTAAATCACCATCTTTGACCAATAAGTTAATATTGGTGGGCAAAAGATAGGTAATAGTTTTGATCTCATTTTTGTCGGTTTTACCAGTAAGTTTAACTTCGTAGCCATCAAGAGTTTCTTTGACTTTAACCTTGCCATTGATTTCGGCTAAAGGTGAAGGAACTTTGGGAGTTCTGACTTCAAATAATTCCTGAATACGGGGTAAACCTTGGGTAACGTCGACACCAACAACACCACCGGTGTGTTTGGTACGAAGTGTAAGCTGAGTACCAGGTTCGCCGACAGATTGAGCGCCGATAACTCCTACCGGAACACCGATAGAAACTAATTTGCGGGTGGACATATCCCAACCATAACATTTACTACAAAGACCGATTTGGGATTTACAAGTGAGAGGTGAACGAACATCAACTGAATTGACGTTGGCATTTTCGATGAGAACAACATGATTATTGTCCAAGACTTCACCTTTTTTAACAACCACATTCTTGGAAACTGAATCAACCACATCGTTGGCTAAAACGCGACCAAGAATTCGGCGACCAAAAAATCTTTCACGATTTTTATCGTTTCTTTCGATGGTAATGAATTTGGTAGTCTTACAATCCTCCTGACGAATGATGGCAGTGTGAGCGGCGTCTACCAGCCTGCGGGTAAGATAACCAGCGTCGGCGGTTTTAAGAGCGGTATCGGCTAGACCTTTTCGTGTACCACGGGCACCGGTAACGTATTCAAAAACAGACAATCCTTCGCGGAAGTTTGACTTGGTAGGAAGTTGAACGATTTTTCCGGTAGGATCAACCATTAAACCTCTCATACCCGACAACTGTTTGATTTGATCTTTGGATGCACGCTTGATACCGGCGGCGGCAATAATTTTTACCGGAGAGTCGGAGTCGAGAGTATCCCAAGTTTTTTCGGCAATAGATTCGGTGATTTCCATCCAAATAGCCTGAGAAAGTCTTTTCTTTTCATCATTGCTAATCAAACCCATTTTGTAATTGTCTTCAATTTCGGCGACACGTTTTTCAGCTTCGTGAATAATATTGGGTTTATCGGCAAGAAATCCGAAATCTTCCATGGAAAGCGAAAGTCCGGAAAGAGTGAAACCTTTGAAACCAATGTCTTTAAGATCGTCGATAAGTTTGACGGCTCTTTTACGACTTACTTCCTCCATGGTTCGAATAACCAAATCAGAAACTGATTTTTTACCAGCCATAGGTTCGTTGATAAAACCGAATTCCTGAGGAACAATTTTATTAAACCAAACGCGTCCGTAAGTGGTTTTGATTAATTGACTATCGAGTCGAAGACCAACTAATTCTCTGAGACCAATTTTGTCGGTGTTGTAGGCTAATTCTAGCTCAGCAATGTCGGCAAAAATTGACATATCTTCAAAACTTTCCTGGTTTTCTTTGACAGTATCTTTAAATTGAACCGAGGTGACATAGTAACAACCAACGGCCATTTCCTGAGAAGGGATAGAAATTGGGTTACCGTCTGATGGCTTGAGTAAATTTTTGGAAGGAAGCATGAGAGTTCGGGCTTCTTTAATAGAAGCTTTGGAGAGGGGCAAATGAACACCCATTTGATCACCATCGAAATCAGCATTGAAACCGGCACACATACAAGGATGAAGGCGAATTGCCAAACCATCGGTTAAAATTGGTTTGAAGGCCTGCATGGAGAGTTTGTGGAGAGTAGGTGCCCGGTTGAGAATGACGTAACTTTTTTTGGTAACTTGTTCCAAAATGTCGTAAACCTCATTGATACGATGATCAATTAAATTCTTGGCACTTTTAATGTTGGGAGCAATACCAATGTTCATAAGTTCACGAAGAACAAAAGGTCGGTACATTTCAAGCGCGATTTCTTTTGGTAGACCAACTTGATCCATTTTTAGCTCAGGGCCGACAACGATAACAGAACGACCAGAATAGTCGACTCTTTTTCCTAATAAATTTCGGCGGAAACGACCTTTTTTACCACGAAGTAAGTCAGACAATGATCTGGGGGTACGTTTTAGGGATCGGCGTTTATTTTTTGAGCTTTTTTGAGCATCGATTAGAGTGTCAACAGATTCCTGTAACATTCTTTTTTCGTTGCGCAAAATAATTTCGGGAGCACCGAGCTTGAGTAATTTTTTGAGACGGTTATTACGGTTGATTAAACGTCGATATAGGTCATTTAAGTCACTGGTGGCAAAGCGACCGCCGGTAAGCTGGACCATGGGACGTAAATCCGGTGGAATAACTGGGATATTTAGAGAAATCATCCAAGCAGGATTGATACTGCTTTCGATCATGCCGTTTAAGATACGGATTTTGTACATGATTTTTTTCTTTTTGACTTTTGAGCTAGTTTT
>DFZG01000025.1:0-4832 GCA_002382075.1 Candidatus Shapirobacteria bacterium UBA4062 | reverse complement strand
TTTTTAATTTTTTTGGTCAATTCAGCTTTTTCGGTTTTGGTGGCCTCTTTTTTGAGTTCAATATTTTGCTTGGTTTCGTCGTCAATGTTTTTAAGACGAGTAGAAGCATTGGACTCGAGATTTTGAAGAGCTTCTTTTCTTTTGGTAGGATCAACCGAAGTGACTAAATATTTGGTGAAATAAACAACAGCTTCGAGATCTTTTTGAGGAACATCTAAAATAACACTTAAAGGAGAAGGGGTGTTTCGTAGATACCAAAGATGAGCCACGGGAGCGGCCAGGGAAATGTGACCCATTCTTTCACGTCGAACTTTACTGGTGGTAACTTCAACTCCACATTTGTCACAAATTACACCTTTGAATCGGATTTTTTTGTATTTTCCACAATAACATTCGAAATCTTTACTTGGTCCAAATATTTTTTCACAAAAAAGACCGTCCTTTTCGGGACGCCAAGAACGATAATTAATAGTTTCGGGTTTGGTAACTTCACCTTTTGACCAACCAAGAATCTCTTCGGGGGAAGCGAGTTTGATTTGCAAACCGGTAAATTCGATCATATTTTTAAATTTAAACATTTTAGTTTTCCTCCTTAACTGTATCTAAATCTGAAGACTCTGTTTCTTCAGTTGGTTGGGTTTCAGGTGAAAGAACGATGTCTTCCAGAGCTACTGGGGCAGCTGCCTCTGGTTCCAGATCGACAAAATCTTCTTTTTCAACAACTCCGACAGGTGAAATGTCGATACCTAAACCGGCAAGTTCTTTGGTGAGAACCTTGAAACTTTCTGGGATGGCTGGTTCGGGGATGACAGTGCCTTTAATAATTGCCTGGAAGGCATGAGTTCGGCCTTCAAGATCATCGGATTTGATAGTTAACATTTCCTGGAGGGTATGAGAAGCTCGGTGAGCTTCAAGAGCCCAAACTTCCATTTCTCCGAGTCTTTGTCCACCCATTCTGGCTTTTCCACCAAGAGGTTGCTGGGTAACTAAAGAGTAAGGACCGGTAGAACGGGCATGAACTTTGTCGTCAACCATGTGGACTAATTTAAGAATATAGCCAATACCGACCACAGATGGTTGATCATAGGCATCACCAGTGCGACCGTCAAAAAGTTGGATTTTACCATTGGTAGCTAGGCCAGCGGCGGTAAGTTCTTGAGAGATTCTGTCTTCGGAATATTTTTCAAAAACGGGAACGGCGTATTTTTTGTCGAGTTTGTAACCAGCATGAGCCAGGGTGACTTCGAGAATCTGACCTAAATTCATACGGGCGATAACTGAAAGAGGCGACATAACTAAATCAACTGGAGTACCATCAGCCAGACGGGGCATGTCATATTGTGGCATGATTCGGCAAATTACACCTTTGTTTCCATGACGACCGGCGATTTTGTCACCCTCTTGAATACGACGGATTTGAGCCACATAGACTTTGACAGCTTTATTGACACCAGGATCGAGTTCATCACCGCTATCTTTGGCCAGAGTTTCGACTTTGATAACCACACCACCTTCACCATTGGGAACGCGGAGGGAAGTATCTTTAACTTCACGGGCTTTTTCGCCAAAAATGGCTCGGAGTAATCTTTCTTCGGCGGTTAATTCTTTTTCACCGCGGGGTTCAACTTTTCCGACTAAAATATCATTTGGTCCAACAGTGGCACCAATCATGACAATTCCGTCAGGTCCGAGTTTGGATAGTTCATTTTCGGAAACGTTGGGGATATCTTTGGTTAATTCTTCGGAACCGAGTTTGGTTTCGACAACATCGGCTTTGTATTCGAAAATCTGAATGTTAGTTAGAACATCTTCTTTAACCAATCTATCAGAAATTAAAAATGAATCCTCGTAGGAAAGACCGTCGATAGAGGCATAAGCGACTAAAAGGTTTCGGCCAATAGACAGTTCACCCTGATCGGTTGAAGGACCGTCGATAAGTAAATCACCTTCTTTAATTTTTTGACCTACAGAGACAACAGCTTTTTGGTTGTAACAAGTGCCATAAGGAGAGGTTCTGTCGAATTTAGAAACGTAATAGGTTTCAGTTTTGCCATCGGCAGAAATATCGGAAAAATCGGTGCCGTCTTTTTGATCGGCTTTTTTATCGAGAGCGACTTCGACTTTTGAAGCGTCAACAAAGGAAACTTTACCGCTACGGTTGGCCAAAATTGCTCGGCTCATGGCAGTAGCAATAGCGGTTTCCATACCGGTACCGACAATAGGAGCTTCGGGATTTATTAAAGGAACTGCTTGTGTCTGCATGTGAGAACCCATAAGTGCCCGGGTGGCATCATCATGATCAATAAAAGGAATTAGAGAAGCGGAAGTACCGACGATTTGGTTAGGTACCATATCAATATATTCGATTTTGGAAACTGGACCTTCGATAAATTCGCCTTGGTAGCGGATAGGAGCCCACTCCTGGGCAATGGTGCCGTCTTCGTCAATTTTGATAGCTAAATGGGTGATGTGATTGCCATATTCATCGTCGGCATCAAGATAGAAAATTCCGTCAGAAACTTTGAATTTTTTGCCGTTTTTGTCGACTTTTCTAAAAGGTGTTTCTAAAAAGCCATACTTATTGACCCGAGCGTAGAGAGCCAGGTAGGTAACCAAACCGATGTTTGGACCTTCAGGAGAACGGACGGCACAAATTCGGCCGTACTGGGAACTGTGAACGTCTCGAATAGAGAAAGCAGCTCTTTCACGGGTTAGACCACCAATACCAACAACGGTAACCCGGCGGAGAAGATCAATTTCGGCCAAAGGATTGGTTTGATCGAGAATGGCAGAAAGTTGGTTACTTCGGAAAAAAGTGTTTAGAGAAGAAATGAGCGGCTGAGGATTAATCATTTGACTAGGTGCCGGTTTTTCTTTGGTAGAAATTAAACTCATTCTTTCTTTGACCATTCTTTCGAATCGGGCCAAAGCAGGACGAATGGCAACTTGGGAGACGATTTCACCACAGCGGCGAAGACGGCGGTTGGCAAGTGAATCAATGTCGTCGATTTTGGTGACTTCACCTTTTTGAAGTTTAACCAAATATCTGACAGTTTCGACTAAATCTTCGTTTCGGATTACCCAATTTTCTTTGTCTGCATCGTTAAACTTAAAACCAAATTTTTTGTTGATTTTGTAGCGACCGACATTACCTAATTCGTAGGTGCGGAGGTCAAAAAATCGATCAGTGAAAAATTTCTGGGCATTTTCGGCGACAACAGGTTCACCGGGTCGGAGTTTTCGATAAAATTCCAAAATAGCTTCTTCCTGGGTTTTGGAAGGATCGGCCATAATGGTGTTGTTAATGTAATCACCAAATTCGGCAACTAGTTGTTTGTCGGACATGCCAACAGCAGCTCGAAGTAAAATGGTAGCGGGAAATTTCTTTTTGCGATCAATACGGGCAAAGATAACATCTTTTTTACCGACAAAAAATTCAAGCCAAGAACCACGTACAGGACGGATTTCGGCATTGAATAAAGTTTTTCCGGTGGAAGGATCGTTTTCGCCGGTGAAATAAACACCGGGAGATCGGACTAATTGGTTGATGACTCCCCTTTCGATACCGTTAACAATAAAGGTACCCTGTTGGGTCATGGTAGGTAGATTGAGGAAAAAGACTTCTTCTTCTTTAACTAATTCGGTTCTTTTATTGGTAAGTTTGGCTGCTATTTTGACGGGAATGGCGTAGTTGAGGCCTTTTTTGCGGGCAATTTCGGGAGTAATGGGAGGTTTTTCGAAGGTAAGTTCTCCAAGCTCAAGTTCCCAGTTGTTGCCAGTGTAATCGGAGATGGGAGATATCGAGTGAATAGTTTCAGAAAAGTCTTTTTCAAGAAATTCAGCCCAGGATTCTTTTTGAATTTTGATTAAATCTAACTTAGGAAGATTGGGATATTTTTTACCCCAGTTAATTCTTTTTGCCGAACTCATCGCGTTTTTTAAGAAATTATTAAAAAAGTCGACGAGTTATGTTCCAACTGCTCGCCAAATGTGGATAATTATATATGTAATTTATATATAGAGCAAGGGGTAGAAATTATTGGTAAAAATTAGACGTTATATCTTATGATCTTACCAACCGAATGTAAGCATTACCAAACAAATTATTTATCAATGCAACTACCATAAATCGTTGCGGGGACCCCGTACTGTTCCATTAATTGACAGGAGGGTGGTTCTTGAAAAGCCTCTACAAGAATCCATTTACCAGCGGATTTGGTAGCAATCCAACCTCCACCTGGGCCTTCACCTTCTGCATCAAGAACGATTCTATATGTACCCGAAGCGAAGTTGTCTTTAATTGTTGGAACAATTTCCACCTTTTCCGGTGATCTAGGATAAATTAAGCTTTGCAAGACTTTAGTTAGATTTTGTTCGTCACTGATAACATTCTCTTGAGAAATAAATTTAAAAGTGGAGAGGATTTGGGAAAATTCTTCTAGTTGTTTACCATCACATCCATAATCGGAATGACAATTAAATTCCCAACACATACCATTATTGATAAATAAAGCAGATTTGTAATTTGGACCTTCGTAGCCTGTAATTGAATAAACAGTGTAATTATCTGAGCTAAAGAGAATTTTCTTATCACCAACGATGTCTGCAGGTGTACAGGCAATGTTTATACTGAAATAATAATAGGTTCCGGTATTTTTTGATCCAAAATCGTTGGTAACTACTTTATAATCTTTTCCTTGGAGCATAAAAAAATAGTCTTTGGGAATGTCTATTTCTTTTAAAACATATGTTGATGGATACATAAAGGAAATGTTATTTTCTTCGTCTACATAGATTTCCCAATCAGTGGTGGGGTCGGGGGTTTCGGTGGG
>DFZG01000030.1:4808-6124 GCA_002382075.1 Candidatus Shapirobacteria bacterium UBA4062 | reverse complement strand
GCGGAGAAGGAGGGCCCAGATCCAACAATAATTGTGTCGTATATATTTTCTGCCATAGCCTTATTTTACACTCAAAATTCAATTCTCAGAAACTTGCAATTTGTTTTATCTTTGTCGATACTTAAATATTCATGAATAAAAGCACTCGAAAAGTTATTCTTTTTATCCTCAAGGTGGTTCAAAACAAACCGCCTCTTTTCTTTTGGCTTTTTGTCCGTTTTATTTCCGCTATTTTACCTTTAATTACCATTTATCTTTTTTCTGAAATAATATCTTTGCTCGAAAACAAAATGCCAATTCAAAACGTCATTCTTTTTCTCCTCATAATATTTATCGTTCGCATTTTTGACAATTTTCTCCGCCTAAAGTCTATCACCAAACTCGAAGAAGTAATTAGTAATATTACTTTTGATATCAACAACTTCTTTCTGTCTGATCTCGTTTCCGAAAACAAACAAGAAAGACACGAAACCGTTCAGGCTGTCCGCAATTTTTCCGATGCTTCTTCTTTTACCCTTAATATTTTTAAACAACCCGGTGTCGATGCTTTTGTCTCTCTTATTTTTGTCCCTCTTATCCTTTTCTTTCTAGAATTTAAGGTCTTTGTTATCGTTATTGCCTATATTTCCATATATTATCTAATTGACTATTTCACCACTCAAAAGTACATGAGATATCGGGATATTCAAAATCTCAAAACCGAAGTTTATTTTGCCAGGCTTCAGGACAGCAACGATTTTGATCTTGAACAAAAAACTTATTCTCGTCATTTCGGTCGTTTAAGCAGATGGAACTTTACTGAATGGTTTGCTCTCCAAAACACGGCTGTTTTTTTCTATTCTCTCGTCCTTTTTTATTTAATTTATTTCTACTATTCCGGCCAAAAAAGTATTTCCGAAGTGGTTCTAATTATGGGCTATGTCACCCAAACCCAGGTTTTTCTCAACGCCTTTTCCAATATCAAAGATTCTTTAACTGATATGTTTGTTTCTCTTGAACATTTAGCCAAAAACAAATCCGTCTCCGTCATCAATCTCGACGATCTTATATAATCCTCCTATGCCTGAACTCCCCGAGGTCGAAGTCGTTCGACTTTATCTTCAAAAATATCTTTTACATCAAACCATTTCCAAACTGGAAATTCTCACCCCTAAGTCTTTTATTGGCAATCCCCAGCTTGTTGAAGGCCAAAAAATTGTCAAATTTTCCCGTCTCGGCAAACAACTTTCAATTCATCTTTCCAACAAATTAATATTATTAATCCATCTAAAAATGACCGGTCAACTTATTTTTTACCCCTCCTTGTCAAGGGAGGG
>DFZG01000030.1:0-4800 GCA_002382075.1 Candidatus Shapirobacteria bacterium UBA4062 | reverse complement strand
TTCGCCTGCCCCGCTACGGCGGGGTCAAGGCGAAGTCCCGCTTCAGCGGGAGGGGGTTTTATATTTCAACGATCAACGCAAATTTGGCTGGATCCGGCTTTTTACTTCAAAAGAATTATTTTTGTTCCAATCATCTCTTGGAAAAGATATTTTCGACCCCCACTTTACTCCTCAGTATCTTTTTTCCCAACTCCAACGTTCCCAAAGAGCCGTCAAGCTTGTTTTACTCGACCAACACTTTTTCGCTGGCATCGGCAATATTTATGCCAATGACGCCCTTTTTTTGTCCAAAATCCATCCTGCTTTACCCGCCTTCGCCCTAACCAAAAAACAAGCTCAACTTCTCCATCACCACCTTGTTTCTATCATGAAACAATCCGTTACTTCAGGTGGCTCCACCACTAAAGACCAAAAATATCTTCGTCCCGACGGCACTATTGGCCAAAATCAATTTAATTTTCTGGTTTATCAAAAAAAAGGACAGCCCTGTTTAACCTGTCAAACCCCAATCGAGTTTATTAAAATAGGCGGTCGTGGCACCTTTTATTGCCCTCAATGTCAAGTAATTCCGTAGTTTTAACGTAGGATTACAAGTAAAACTGTAATAAATTACCAAGATCTGCGTATTACTTAATAGAAGCTTATAAATCATTTCTTTAATTATGAAAAACAAAATTGTCTTACCCCTCGCTCTCTTTACCCTCTTACTTCTTTCTTCACCTGTCTTAGCCGAAGGAGATCAAGTCCAGGTCAAAACTCAGGCCGAGATTGAGGCTTACAAACAAGCCAATAAAAAGACCCCCGAGGAAATTGCCGCCTTTAAACAGACTAATGCTAAAACCCCTGAAGAAATCGAGGCTGAACGTATTCGAATTCGTGAAGTTAAAAGTACTCCCAGTGGAGAACTTATTCAAAACAGAGAAGAAATTCGAGTCGAAAACATGTCTAAGTTAACTCAAGCCAAACAAAATCTGGTTAACCGCGTTTATGGCAACATCCAAAATCAATTAACCAAACGCTACCAGGTTCTTATGACCAGTGAAGCCAAAATTCAGGCCCGTATCCAAAATTTAGTTTCCGAAGGCAAAACCCTTACTCCTGCCTCCAACAAACTAGCCGAATCCGAAGCTTTAAAATCAGATTATACTGATGCTTTGGGTGAACTTGCCGGCCAGGTCAACACTATTCACCAATCAACCGAGCCTTTTAATCAGGTTCCCGCCCTTAGACAAACTTCCCAAAAAATTGGTAATATCCTCAAACAGATTCGCCAAACTCAAGTTGAGGCCATCAAGCTCATAATTAATCTTAACGACTAACAATATTTGTTGTAGAATTAATTATGAAAAATATCCTGCCCGCCCTAGCCATTCTCCTTCTTTCTGCTTTTACCTTTTCTGGTTGCGATTTATTCCAAAATCCTGGTTCCAAAGACACTTCGACTCAGACACCTGTTCTTCAAGAAGAAGTTTCACCTTCACCTTTTCCTGAGGTCAACCCGGAGCAGGAATCAGTTGAATCAGCTCAAAGCGACCAGGAATTGCTTGAGCTCCTAGAAAACATGGAAGATCCTTCTTTTGGCGACGATCTCGACACTCTCGAATCCGGTCTTAGATAAGCCACAAACCTATTTCTAGCTCAAACAATTTGAATATTATCCAAAACAATATTAACCCGGCCACCATCAGTCCCAAATTCAAAATTAATCTCTGTTTCTTCTCTTTTCTGTAATTATTGCCCATTTTCCCCCAAATAAAAGTTAACAAACCCCAACTTGTTAAAATTCCCAGAAATAACCAAAAGGGGACACTCTCCCAAAACAATTCTTTCCCCACCACTCCAAAATCCAAATACTCTGTTTTTAGTCTAATACTTGCCAAATAAGTTTCAATTACTCCCCAAATAATTATCCCAAGTAATATTACTGTCCATACTGCTCTCCGGCTCCACCTTATTCCCCAAAACCACCATTTTGGCTTCATTTTGATTTCTCCTTTTTTTATTTTTTTTAAAATTTTCTCTTTCATTTTTCTTGTTCCATTAATTCTTTAAGCTTCTTTTTCATTCTATTTAATTTTACCCCAACATTCCCGATACTTATTCGCAAAATATCTCCGATTTCTTCATAGCTTTTTTCTTCAAAATAAAACCATCTTACCAGGTTTTTTTCTTCTAAATTTAGTTTTTTAAATGCTTTCGCCAATTTTTCTTTTTCTTCGTTTTTAATAATTTCATCTTCTATTAACACCCTGTCTCCGATCTCCTGCCACTCTTCATCCAACAGTTCTTTTTCCTTAATTTTATTTTTTCTAAAATAATCTATTACCAAATTATGGGCAATTCTGTAAATCCAGCTGCTAAATTTTTTATCATCTTCAAACCCGGTCAAATTTTGATAAGCCTTAATAAATGTTTCCGCTACAATATCTTCTGTGTCTTCCCTTTTCCTGTTTAACAAAAAAGTCACGTATTTGATAAGCTTTTCTTCATACCGCTCCATCAATTCTCCAAATTTTTCCTTCTCTCCCAAAATTACTAATGATACAATCTCTTCATCAGTCACACACCTATTTTACAATGATTAAAACCATCGTCTTCGATATTGGTAATGTAGTTTGGGCCTATGAGCCCCTTCAAAAAAAACTTTTAACTAGCTGGGCTAAGCTTCTAAACACCGACTACCACACTTTTTACCAACAATACCTCCAAATTTATAAACATCTCGAAACCAACGACCTTACTCTTACCGACTATTTCCTTTCCCAAAAATTAGACCCCAAACCGTTTTTAGACATTCTCAACTCTACTTATTCTTTAAATAATTTCAAAAAATATATTCTCAAAGACACTCTTTCCCTAATTTCTGACCTTAAAAAAAGGGGATACCAAATCGGTTATCTCTCCAATGCTGAAAATTATCACTATCCCTTAATTCATCAGCGACTTGATCATTATTTTGATTTTGGTATTACTTCCTGGCAAGCCAAAATTCGCAAGCCTGACCCCCAAATTTTTGCCGAAATTTTTAAACACACCTCCGTCTTACCCTCCGAAGTTCTTTTTATCGATGATATCGAGGAGAATATCACCTCTGCCAAAAATTACGGTCTTCATGCAATTCACTTTCAAAACCCGCAAAAACTTTTATCAGACCTCTCTTTATTCCCTAATTTTTTTCATGATAGAATTGACCAATGAATTGCAACTGCCACTGTAACGGTAAATGTAAATTACTTGGAGGTTTAGAACATAAAATAATGGATGTTCTTTGGGAGGCCAACTCTGAACTCAAACCAGCCCAAGTCAAAAAACTTATCAAAGAAAATTATGCCTACACCACTATTATGACCGTCCTCAAAAGGATGGCCGACAAAAAATTAGTTACCCGAGTTCTAAAAGGCAACGCTTATTACTACAAAGCCATTCAGGACAAATCCGATTTTGCCGCCGACTGCTTAGACGACCTTTTTCATCGATTAGTCGAATCTTATGGTCAGGACTACACTCTCCGCTCTTTCAAAAAAGTTTTTTCCGAACTTGGTTACCGTTTTTAATTTAGCTTATTGACAATAATCACTCGTCGACTACACTTGTAGTATGTCATCCCTTAAAACCTGTGACTTTTCTGTCTCCGGCACTCACTGTCGTTCCTGTGAAATTCTCATCGAAAATGAAATTAAAAAATTACCCAATGTCAAATCCGTTTCCGCTTCTTCCAAAAATGGCCACGTCTCCGTTTCTTACTACCAAAAACCCCCTTCTCTCAACAAACTAAACCAAATTTTTGCCTCTTCCGGCTATACCTTTTCCACCAAAGAATCCGATATTTCCCCAAAATCCACCCATCCTCTAAAAACTCTTGGTCTGATTGCCTTTATTATCTTTTTGTTTCTTATTCTTAATTATTCCGGTTTTACCTCTCTTATTTCTGTTAACCAACAATCTCTTCTTCCGTCTTTCTTCTTTTTTGGAATTTTAGCCGGTTTTTCCACTTGNNGGTTCCACTAGTTTTTCCTCAAAATTTCAGCCTTTTTTATATTTTAATCTTTCCCGCCTATTCTCTTTCGCTTTATTTGGTTATTTACTTGGACTTTTAGGTCAATTTTTCAACCTTTCCCTGTCTGCCGGCGCCATTCTCTCCATCCTTGTCTCTCTTCTTCTAATCGGCCTTTCTCTCCAAATGCTTGGACTCAAATCTTTTTCTAACTTTCAATTCACTCTTCCCAAAAAATTTACCGGCAAAATCATCGATCAAAATTCCTTTTCCAAAAACATTATGCCTTTTGCCACCGGCTTTTTAACTTTTTTCCTTCCTTGTGGATTCACTCTCACCGCCCAGTCTCTGGCTCTCGCCTCTGGTTCTCCTCTCCGGGGAGCTTCAATTCTTTTTTTCTTTGCTTTGGGCACGGCTCTTCCACTTCTGTTAATTTCTTTTACTTCCGCTAAATTTGCCAATTCTAAACATTCTTCTCTGTTTTCTACTGTCGCCGGCTCCCTAGTTCTCCTCTTTTCCCTTTTTACCATCAATTCTCAGCTTTCAGTTTTAAATCTTCCCAATTTTTCTCTTAATCAAATCAAAATTGCCTCCTCCAAATCCCAACTAGACGATTCTCTACCACCTTTAGTCAACGGCAAACAGGTTGTCAAAATGCTGGCCACAAATTCTGGTTATTCTCCTTCGGTTATAAAAGTCAAACAAGGAGTCCCGGTTGTCTGGGAAATTGACGGCACTCGCGCTTCTGGTTGTACCAATGCCATTATTTCCCGTCAGCTTTTTCCAGATACCATTACTCTTTCTCC
>DFZG01000013.1:5023-6659 GCA_002382075.1 Candidatus Shapirobacteria bacterium UBA4062 | reverse complement strand
CAATTTACAATTTGGCAGGGTAGCTCAATTGGTTAGAGCACAGCATTCATAACGCTGAGGTCGCGGGTTCAAGTCCCGCCCCTGCTACAAGAATTAATCTTCAATTTACAATCTTCAATCATTGAAGTTTGTAGTTTAATAATTGTTAATTAATTTGAGCATGTAGCTCTCCGATGTTCGACTAAAGTCGAAACCGGAGTGGGGATAAACCCCACAGCTGGTTAGAGCACCGATCTTATATCTCCGCTTCGCTACGATTATCCGCTTTATTATATTCCACCTTCGGTGAAAATGATTTCTTGGATTAAGTCGCCGACTTATTGGTTAAAATATAAGCTTTATTGATATAATTCCCATAGTCTAGGGCATGTAGCTCAGCTGGTTAGAGCACCGATCTTATAAGTCGGGGGTCCATGGTTCAAGTCCATGCATGCCTACTTTTTTAAACTAATTTTGAATTCCCATGGCAGATAAAACTTCTTTAAGGGTTTTTTGGGCAATTTGAGTAGCTTTTTGGCTACCTTCGGTAATAATTTTTTCTATAAGCTCTGGGCTTGATTGGTATTCTGCTCTTTTTTGACGAATAGGATCGAGAAAATCGTTAATAGCTTTGGCTAGTTTTTGTTTAACTTCAACATCGCCAACAGTCCCCTTTTGATAGCGATCCTTAAGGTCGGCAACTTCGTCTTTATTGGGATTAAAGGCGTCGTGATAGATAAAAACCGGGTTACCTTCTATATGACCGGGGTCGGTGGGTTTAATCCGGGTAGGATCGGTGTACATGCTCATAACTTTTTTAGTAACAGTAGCCTGGTCGTCGGATAAATAGATACAGTTGCCGATTGATTTACTCATTTTTGCCTGACCATTGGTACCAACTAAAGAGCCAACATCTCCAATTAAGGCTTTGGGGATGGGAAAAGTTTCACCAAAAAGTCGGTTAAAATCACGAGCAATTTCCCGGGTAACTTCGATGTGGGATTCCTGATCTTTGCCAACTGGCACTAGGTTGGCTTTAAACATTAAGATGTCAGCAGCCTGAAGAATAGGATAATTTAAAAGGCCCATTGAAGGATTTTTGATGTTTAAATCGTGCATGACGTCTTTGAGAGTGGGAACACGTTGGGCGCGAGGTACAGTAACTAGATTATTAAAAATTTGACTAAAATAGGTGACTTGAGGGACACGGGATTGCTGATAGATGACGGATTTTTGGGGATCAATGCCGACAGAAAGATAATCCAAAACCATTTCCCGAACGCGATGGTTTAGGGTGGAAGTGGCCTCTTTGGTGCAATTAGTAGTCAGGGTATGAAGATCGGCCATAATAAAATAGCATTGATATTTATCTTGAAGAGTTACTCGATTTTTGAGCGTGCCAACATAATGACCCAAATGAAGAGGACCAGTGGGACGATCACCAGTGAGAATAATTGGTTTTTGATTATTATCCATAAGTAGTTGAGTTTAACATTTATGTTAAAAATCTGGTAGAATAGCCTCTAGTTATAAGAGTTGAAACGAGGTAGCGAAAGCCAAGGCGTTTTGACTAACAGAAAAAATGACCAAACAAACGATAGAAGCCCAAATTAGAACCGTAAAAGGTAGAAAAGTTAAAAAACTCCGAGCAGAAGGT